>JBKPJK010000114.1:0-6964 GCA_046730635.1 Pseudomonadota bacterium
GGTGCGTCCGCGATTGAGCACGAAGCCGTCTCCAACATCGCACTCCTGCGGCGCCACGCCCCAACGGTCGGCGGCCGCTCCGACAAGCATCATTCGCGCGGTCGCTGCCGCCTCGCGCAGCGGCTGCTCGAACGCGCGGACGGAGGTCGATCCTGCCGTGACGCGTATGCCGCGCGGCCATTCCTCCTCCTTCGCGAGGGGGTTTTCGTAGGTACCGGCGAGGGGGGCGGGCTCTACGGCCATCGAATCCCACGCCGCTCCCAACTCGTCGGCGACGATCTGCGGCAAGGCGGTCCAGATGCCTTGCCCGGTTTCGACCTGCGGCAAGGCGACGGTCACACGTCCGTCACGCGCGATCTTGATGTAATTGCCGAATGTTTGCTCGTGGGAGCCGGTCGCGAGGCCGCTGCCGAGACCGCGCGGCCAGAGCGTGAAAGCCACGACCAGCCCCACACCGACGCCGCCGCCGATCAGCAGTGTCCGGCGATCGACGTTCAACGCGCGTACTGCGCCTTGAGGCTGGGCCGATCGATCTTCCCGGTACCGAGCTTGGGCAGCGGTTCAGCGCTGAAGATGAACCGTGCAGGGATCTTGAAGCGCGCGATCCGGCTTTCCAGAAACGCGCGGAGATCCTCTTCGGACAGGCCGTTCTTCGTGTGCACGATCGCAACCGGTACTTCACCCAGACGTTCGTCAGGCGCCGCGAAAACCGCGACTTCGGCCACGTCAGGACAGGCGTAGCATTCCGCTTCGACCTCGGCCGCGGAGATATTCTCGCCGCCGCGGATGATGATCTCTTTCTTGCGGTCGACGATGAATAGATAGCCGTCCTCGTCGATATAACCGACGTCGCCCGTACGGACGTAATCGTCCGCGGTGAACAGCGCGTTAGTGGCCTCCGGATTGCGCCAGTAACAGCTGATGTTCGACGCGCTTCGGATCCCGATTTCGCCGACCCCGCCGGGGGGCAGGTGACGATCGCCTTCACCGAGGATGGCCAGCTCGATGTACGGCTTCTGTGCCCGCCCGGTGGATGCCGGCTTGGCCGCGTAATTCCCCCAGTAATTCGCGCACCCGGCCGCGTTCGTCTCCGTGAGACCATAGCCCAGCGCAGGCTGAGCGTGTGGAAACTCCTCCCGTAGCCGTTCGACGTGGCTGGTCGGCCGAGGCGCGCCGCCCGCAGTGATGTCGCTAAGCGTCGAGAGATCGTACTTATGCCGCTCCGGATGGTTCATGAGCTCGAGGCTCATCGTCGGCACCCCGACGAAATAGGTGATCTTCTCCTTCTCGATCAGCCTCAGCGCCTCGCCCGCGTCCCACTTGGGCATGACGATCATGCATCGTCCGGTGACGAAGCTGTTGATCATCACCGGGACTTCCCCGGTCACATGGAAAAGGGGCACCGTTACCAGGATGCGCGACTGCGACGCCGGTGCCCGGCCGTCCTTTGTCAGGATACCGAGCAAGACGATCAGGCCGGTCGCGTAGGCGTAAGTCGCGGTGGTCACGGCGCGGTGGGTGGATAGTGCGCCCTTGGATTCGCCGGTTGAGCCCGACGTGAACAGGATCGTCGCGTCGTCCTCCGGAGCGACCTCCGGCAATGGCGCGTCTTCGCTTCCGAGGAGTTCCGCCAGGGCCTGCTCGACGGGAAGCTCGATGCTAACCGGGAAAATGTCGGTGTCTGCGCATTTTGCAGCGATGCGTTTGGCTCGCGGAGCGTCCGCAATGATGAGTTTGGGCTCAACGAGACGGATCGCATGTTCCATCTCGAGCTCTTCCCACCAGCCGTTAAGCAATGTCGCGATCCCGCCGGCCTTCAGGATGGCTATATAGGTCACGATCCACGACGGGCAGTTTCGCATCGCGATGGCGACCCGGTCGCCTTTTGCGATGCCTCGCGCGACGAGGCCATGAGCAACCCGCTCGGAAATCCGATCGAGATCGCCGAAGGTCAGGCGTTCATCGCCCGCCACCAGGCCCTCGAGTTCTGCGTGCAATGAGCAGAAAGCCCGGAACAGGCCAGGCAGGGTGCCGGGCAGATTCTCGACGATCGCACGGCCCTCGGCATCTGTCGTGATCACCAGCCGTCCGCCCGGTCCCGTGACCGCTTCCAGCGTCTCGTCAAACCTGCGATCGAGCTCAGTCGGCATTCACGCCCCGCTTTTCTTTGCCTTTGCGACGACCCACCTTATGAGGCGCTGTCGCATCGAAGGGGAAGTCCTTGCAAGCCGTCGATTATTCAAGGTTCACCGCGTTCCCGGATTTGGGCCTTTCGCCGGTTCTCCTGCACATCGGGAGCTTCGACCTTCGCTGGTACAGCATTGCCTATCTCGCGGGCATCTTCGTCGGTTACTGGTATCTGCTCAAGCTGATCCGGCAACCGGGCGCGCCGATTGCCCGGCGCCACGCCGACGATCTCGTCTTTTACGCGGCGCTTGGAATCATCCTTGGCGGGCGGATCGGCTACGTCTTGTTCTACAATCTCGGTCACTACCTCCAGCATCCGATCGAGATCGTGAGGCTGTGGGACGGGGGGATGTCGTTCCACGGCGGCGTGATCGGCACTTCGATCGGCATCTTCTATTTCGCCCACAAAGAGAAATTGTCCTGGCTGCGGATCCACGATTATGTCGCGTGCTGCGTCCCTTTCGGCCTTTTCTTCGGCCGCCTGGCGAACTTCATCAACCAGGAGCTTTGGGGCGCGGCGACCACGGTGCCCTGGGCCGTTCGCTTCGTTGAGCCGACCCCGTTCGGCAGCGTCCTCGGTCCGCCGCGACACCCGAGTCAGCTGTACGAGGCGTTTCTCGAAGGTATCGTGCTGTTTGCAATCCTCTGGTGGATGTTCTGGAAGACGAAGGCTCGTTACGAGCCGGGCAAGCTCGTCGGCGCGTTCATCTTCTTCTACGGCCTGTTCCGCTTCGGCATCGAGTTCATTCGCGAGCCAGACAGCCAGCTCATCCAATTCGCGCAGGCGACGCACCTCCACATGGGCCAGTGGCTGTCGCTGCCGATGATCCTCGGCGGACTCTATCTGATGCTGACGGCCAAGGGGCGGCGCACTCGAGTGGAGCCCACAGCGGGCACCGCCAGCGTGGCGTGACTCCGCTCGAGCGCGCGCTCCGCGAGCGGATCGCGGCCGAGGGTCCGATCACGGTCGAGAGCTTCATGGAAGCCTGCAACGAATATTATTACGCCACGCGGGACCCGTTCGGGACCGCGGGCGATTTCACCACCGCTCCGGAAATCAGCCAGATGTTCGGCGAGCTGGTCGGCGCATGCCTCGCCGATGCATGGACCCGTGCGGGCAGGCCCGCCGAGGCGGTCTATGCCGAGCTCGGTCCGGGCAGGGGAACGCTGGCGCTCGACGCCTTGCGAGTGCTGCGCTCGGCCGGATTTTCGGGCGAATGCCATTTCGTCGAGACGAGCCCGGTCCTGCGCGAGATGCAAAGGGACGCGGTGCCTGACGCACATTGGCATGAGTTGATCGAGGAGCTTCCGAACGCGCCTTCGCTGCTGGTCGCCAATGAATTCCTCGACGCGCTGCCGATCAGGCAGATCGTCAATGGCACCGAACGGCGGATCACCGCACTTGGCGGCGGACTCGCGTTCGACCGAGATGGAGAGACCATCGAGCTTTCCCCAGCGCGTGAGGCGGCAGTCGGCGCCGTCGCCGAGCACTTGGTCAAGAACGGGGGCGTCGCATTGTTCATCGACTACGGCCACGACCGCAGCGGCAAGGGAGACACGCTCCAGGCTGTCCGCCGCCACGGTTTCGCTGCAGTGCTCGCAGATCCGGGCGAGCAGGACCTGACGTCGCATGTGGATTTTGAGGCTGTTGTGCGAATTGCGAGCAACTCGGGGGCGGGAGTCACGTCGGTCGTTGGGCAGGGCGAATGGCTCGATCGGCTGGGTCTCGAAGCCCGTGCCAACTCGCTCGCACGGTCGAATCCCAGCCGGAGCGACGATATTCGGGCGGCTGCAGAAAGACTGACCGGCGCCGACCAGATGGGACAATTGTTCAAGGTGGTCGCGATCCATTCACCGCAATGGCCGGCGCCCGCAGGATTCGAATGATCACCTATCGTTCTGCCACGCCAGACGATGCGATCGTTCTCGATCGCCTGTTCGACACGAGCTTTTGCGACGCCTTCGCGCATCTTTATCGCGCCGAGGATCTCGAGGAATTTCTTTCGAGCTTCGGCATCGACGACTGGAGGGCGCAGCTTGGCGATCCGTCCTATGCCGTTCAGATCGCGGAAGCGGACGGACAACCCGTGGGCTACGTCAAGCTCGGGCCGCTCAAGATCCCGGTCGAAACGGACCGTCGGGCCATCCTTCTCGACCAGTTCTACGTATTGAAGGAACATCACGGCACCGGCGTCGCAAAGGCGCTGATGGATTGGGCGATCGAAGAGACTGCGCGCCGAGCCGCAGACGAAATCTATCTCACCGTGTTCATCGACAACCACCGTGCCCGCCGGTTCTACGACCGCTACGGGTTCGAACCGGTCGGGCGATACGACTTCATGGTCGGCAGCCAGGCCGATCATGACATCATCATGCGGAAGCAGCTTTGACGGACGTGGACGTCTACCGCGCCGAAACGCTCGGCCGCGTGCCGCACGGCTTTCTTGGCCGCCGGGGCGGCGTCTCGAGTGGCGAGCTTTCGGGCCTCAACGTCGGCTACGGCAGCAACGACGATCGGAACGCAATCGACGAGAATCGGCGTCGTGCGGTCGACGCGCTCTTGCCGGGCGCCGCACTCGCGACGGTCCATCAGGTCCACTCGGCCGAGGTGGTGTACGTCGAGCGCCCCTGGGCTCACTCGGACCGCCCTCGTGCCGACGCGATGGTCACTGATCGGCCCAATCTGTTGCTGGGGATCCTCACCGCCGATTGCGCGCCTGTCTTGTTTGCCGACGCCGAGGCCGGGGTGGTCGGCGCCGCGCACGCCGGATGGCGCGGTGCCTTCGGCGGGGTGACCGAGGCAACGATCGCCGCGATGGAGGGGTTGGGCGCAGCGCGGGACCGGATCCGTGCAGCGATCGGACCGGCGATCGCGCAGCCGTCCTACGAGGTCGACGACGCTTTTTACCGACGCTTCATCGAAGCTTCCACGGAGAACGAGCGCTTTTTCACTCGGAATCCCGGAGCGAAACCCCATTTCGACCTGCCCGCTTATGTCCAATCTCGGCTGCGGTCGGCCGGCGTGCGTGCCGAAAATCTGAGCCTAGACACCTACGCGGATCCGGACCGCTTCTATTCCTTCCGTCGCGCCACTCATCTCGGCGAAGCCGATTACGGTCGGCATCTCAGCGCGATCGCACTGCCGACAAGCTGAACTTATCGAACGAAGGGGCGGACTTGATTGGCGCGCTGCAGCCTTCGCGCTAATGCGCGCCCCGATAAGGAGAATCTATTTGTCCGACGAATATGATCCGATGCCGTCGAGCCGTCGCCCGCCGAAGCAGACGCCGACCACGATCGGCAATCACAAGCTCAGCCCGGCCACTCTGATGATGGGCTACGGGTTCGATCCGGCCCTGTCCGAAGGGTCGCTCAAGGCGCCGATTTTCCTCACCTCGACCTTCGTCTTCGAAAAAGCCGAGGACGGAAAGCGCTTTTTCGAGGGCATTACCGGCAAGCGCCCCGGAGGCGGCACGGCCGAGGGGCTCGTCTATTCGCGGTTCAACGGGCCGAACCAGGAGATTTTGGAGGACCGTCTTCGGATATGGGAGGACGCGGAGGCTGCGCTGACCTTCTCCAGCGGAATGACCGCGATCGCGGTCCTGCTCCTCGCGCTGGTTCGGCCCGGCGACGTGGTGATCCACTCAGGCCCGCTTTACGCGGCGAGCGAGACCATCATTGACAAGATCCTGCCGCAGTTCGGCGTGAAGTACATCGACTTCCCCGCCGGTGCGACGCGGGAGGAATTGGATGAGGTCATGGCGCGCGCCAAGGCGATGGGCCGCGTCGCGCTCATCTATTTGGAGAGCCCGGCCAACCCGACCAATCAGCTGGTGGATGTCGAGGCCGTCGCCGCGGCTCGCGCGGCAGCGTTCGCCGACCAAGGCGAACTCCCGCCCATCGCGATCGACAATACCTTTTTGGGCCCGTTGTGGGCGCAGCCGCTCAATCAAGGCGCCGACGTCAGCGTTTACAGCCTGACCAAATATGCGGGCGGCCACAGCGATCTCGTCGCCGGTGCGCTCGTTGGAAACCGCGCCGTGATCGACAAGGCCCGAATGATGCGCAACGTGATGGGCGGCATCTGCGACCCGAATACGGCGTGGATGCTGTTGCGCAGCCTTGAGACGCTCGAGCTTCGGATGACCAAGGCCGGCGAAAGCGCCGAGAAGGTCTGCGCCTTCCTGCGCGATCATCCCAAGGTCGAGAAGGTCGGCTATCTCGGCTTCCTGGAGGAGGGCTCGCGTCAGGCGGATATCTACCGCCGGCACTGCACCGGCGCCGGTTCGACGTTTTCGCTCTACCTCAAGGGCGGCGAGAAGGAAGCGTTCGCCTTCCTCGACGCGCTGCAGATCGCGCATCTCGCCGTTAGCCTCGGCGGGACGGAGACGCTCGCCAGCGCGCCCGCGGCGATGACGCACCTTTCCGTACCGGAAGAGCGAAAGGCGGCGTTGGACATCACTCCGAACCTGGTCCGCATCTCGATCGGCGTCGAGGATCCCGACGACCTCATCGCCGATTTCGCGCACGCGCTCGACGCCGTCTAGCCCCAGTCCTCGATCGCCCACCCCCGTTCCTCGGCGAGGCGACGCAGCTTGCCGTGCGGGTTCACGGCGACCGGTTCGTCCGACCATTCGAACGCCGGCCTGTCCGACACATGGTCGGAGTAGAAGCGGACGTGACTGTGCGCGCCTTGGAGGCCTGAGGCGTGGACCCAGTCCGCGATCATCCGCATCTTGGCAGGTCCGTAACAATTCTCTCCCGCGATCTTGGCGTG
>JBKPJK010000115.1:0-2102 GCA_046730635.1 Pseudomonadota bacterium
TCGCCGTGTTGAGATAGGGCGAGGCCTGGTCGGCGGTGTGGAACGCCTCCCATTCCTTGAGCGTGCCGAGCGGCGTCTGCGCATAAAGCGCTGCGATCTGCTTGATCGCCGTATTCTCGTTGACGATCATCCTTTTCTGCGGCGGCACCTTTGCGCCGTCGAAGAATGCGGCCCAGTCGAGCCCCGGCGCATACTTCGCCAGCTCGGCCGAGCTCATCGGATTGTTGGTCTTGTCGACGTCGCGACGGTCCGCGCTCGCCCAGCTGACCTTGGCGATCGCCGTCTCGAACGCCAGTACGCGATCGGCCGCGGCTGCCGGGTTCGGCTGGCCCACCGCCTTGAACGTGCGTTCGACATAGGCGCGATAGGCGTCGCGCTGCTTCTTGAACTCGGGCTTCAGATAATAATCGCGGTTCGGCATGCCGAGCCCGGCCTGGTACAGGTAGAGCGAGTTCATCGACGCATCGGCCGTGTCCGGCTCGAGGTCGAACGCGTAGAGCGCGCTTCCGAAGCTGCCGTTGGTCGTACCCATGTACCGGGCGAAATCGGCCTTGGTCTTGATCGCATCCACCTTCGCAAGGTCCGCCTTGAGGGGCGCGATGCCGACCTGCTCGACGCGGGCCTCATCCATCATGCTCTGGTACATCGCACCGTACTTGCTCGTCGCCGGTGCGCTCGTGACCAGCGCTTTCATCTGGTCCTGAGTGAGGTCGAACACTTCGTAGAAGGAACCGACCTCGGGCTTGTCGGCAGGGATCGATGTCTTCGCCAGCCAGTTCCCAGACGCATATTTCTGGAAATCGTCGCCGGGCTTCACCGACGTGTCGCGGGCGGAAAGGTCGACGCCCCACGTGCCGAGGTGCGCCTTCGCCGGTGCAACGTTCGCTGCCGTCGCGGCACCCGCCTGAACCGTCTGCGCGACAGCGCCGGTCACCGCCACCGCAGTCGACGTAACAAGCGCGACCGCGGCCGCGCGCACAAACGCGTTCTTATTGATATTGCTCATGAAATCCCCGCCAATGCAATGAGATAGCCTGTTTGGGACACTCGAGTTCAAGAGTCCAGTGAACCTATCGACAAGCGTCAGGAAGACGTCGACGAACCCAGTGAAGGGGCCGCGGCAACCGCGACCCCCTACACTTCCGGCAGCTCACCAGATGCGGACGCGTTTTTCCGGCGGGATGTAGAATTTCGAATCCGGCGTGACTCCGAACGCATCGTACCAGGCGTCGAGATTCCGAAGCGGGCCGATGATCCGGAACCGGCGCGGGCTATGCGGATCCGACGCAACCTGCGTCTTGATCGCGTCCTCGCGCTGCTTGCCGCGCCATGCCTGCGCGAAGGATAGGAAGAAGCGCTGGTCCCCGGTCAGCCCGTCGATGACCGGCGCCGGCTTCCCGTTCAGCGACATTTTGTAGGCGGTGTACGCAACCTCGAGCCCCGACATGTCGCCGATATTCTCGCCCATCGTCAGCGCCCCGTTGATGAAGATCCCCGGCGCCGCTTCATAGGAGGAATATTGCTTGCCGAGCTCATCGGTCAGCGCCTTGAACCGCGTTGCATCTTCCTTCGTCCACCAATCGCGAAGCGCGCCGTTCTCGTCGATCTTGCGGCCCTGGTCGTCGAAGCCGTGCATGATCTCGTGCCCGATGATCGCCCCCGCCGCGCCATAGTTCACCGCGGCATCGGCGGTCGGGTCGAAGAACGGCGGCTGAAGGATGCCCGCCGGGAACACGATCTTGTTCTCGAGCCCGCCGTTATATGCATCCACCGTCGCCGGGCTCATCGCCCATTTCTTGCGGTCCACGGGCTTGTTGAGGTCCTCCATCTGGTACGCCCATTCGAAGGCGACGCTGCGCTTGATGTTCCCGTAAAGGTCGTCGGGCCGCATCTCGAGCTTCGAATAGTCTCGGAATTTGTCGGGATAACCGACCATCACCTGCATCTTGCTGAGCTTGACCAGCGCCGCTTTCTTGGTCGCGCCGCCCATCCAGCTGTTGCCCTGGATACGCTGGGCCGCTGCCTTCTTCAGGTTCGCGACCAGCTCCTCCATCATGGCCTTGGATTGAGCGGGGAAATATCGGTCGACATAGGTCTTGCCG
>JBKPJK010000116.1:0-1453 GCA_046730635.1 Pseudomonadota bacterium
GTGCAAAGCTGGTCACCGGGAGAAAGCCGCCGACCCAGCCGGTGCCCACGTGGTACGGAAATGACATGGCCGTGTAGCGAACCCGCGTCGGGAACATCTCGACCAGAGCCGCCGCCTGCGGTCCGTACAGCGCCGTCGATGCGACCACAAAGAGCAGCAACAGGATGATCAGCAAGGTCACGTTCGCTTGCTTGGGATCGGCGGACTTCGGATAACCGGCGGCCGTCAGTTCCGTCCCGATGGCGTCTGCGGTCTTAGTCTTGAGCGACTTCAGGTCTGGTGCGGGCAGTCCTTCGCCGCCCCGAATGGGAACGTTCTCCGTGCCCACGACGACGCGCGTACCTCGGTCTTGCGACGCGCGCGTGCTGAACGACACGCCTCTCGTCACCAGCGTGCTCTTGGCGATGTCGCAGGCGCTGACGAACTTCGCCGTGCCGATCGGGTCGAACTGGACAGAACATGTTGATGGGTCCGTCTCGACGATCACCGGAGTATCGCGTTGCGCTTCGATCAGAGCCGGATTGGCGGCGTTCGCAATCCAGTGAGAGGCCGGGAAGTAGAACAACAGTGCAAGGAGCATTCCGCCGATCATCACCGGCTTGCGCCCGATCCGATCGCTGAGCCAGCCGAAGTAGACGTAGAGCGGGGCGCTGACGACCGTCATCACGATCATCAGCAGGTCCTTGGTTTGCCCCGGGAGGCCGAGCGAGCGCTCGAGGAACACCTGCATGTAGAAGAAGGTGAAATACCAGACCGCGCCCTGCGCACACATGATCCCGAAAAACGCGATCAATACCCGCCGCACGTTTTTGCGCGTCGCAAAGGCCTCGCGAAGGGGCTTGTGCGACAGATCGTCCTCCTCCTTGAGCTTGGCGAAATGCGGACTTTCGGCGAGCTTGGCGCGCATCCATACCGAAATCGCGAGCAGAACCACGGAGACGAGGAACGGGATACGCCAGCCCCACGCGAGGAAAGCGTCCTCGCCGATCGAACTCCGTGTCGCGACGATCACAAGCAGAGCGGCGAGAAGCCCGAACGAGGCGGAAGATTGGATCCAGCCGGTGGAAGCGCCGCGCTTGTTGTTTGGCGCGTGCTCCGCGACGTAGATCGCCGCGCCGCCGTATTCCCCACCGAGGGCGATGCCCTGAAATATTCGAAGGACGATAAGCAGAGTGGGTCCGGTGGCGCCCGCTTGCGCATAGGTCGGGAGCAGCCCGATGAGGAAGGTGGCCGCGCCCATGAGGCTGACGGTGACGAGGAACGCGCCCTTGCGGCCGAGTTTGTCGCCCACGACTCCGAAAATCAGTGCGCCCAGCGGCCGAAAGGCGAAGCCCGCCGCGAACAAAGCCAAAGCGGCGATCAGCGCCGGCGTCGGCTCCAGGCCCGCGAAGAACACTTTCGAGATGACCGGCGCGAGCGATCCGAAGATGAAGAAATCGTACCATTCGAACGC
>JBKPJK010000117.1:0-1376 GCA_046730635.1 Pseudomonadota bacterium
ATGTGGAACCGTCCCGAGACTGGTTGGTTGGGCGCGCACATGCCCAATTACCGGCTCAGCATCATCAACGAGCATTTCTCCCAAGAGGGGGAACATGAAGCGGCCGACATCGTCGCAGCGTGGCAGAAGGCCATCAGCGCTGCGATTGAGATTGCCGCGGATCAGGTTTCGCACGGCAATCCGTTCTTCGGCGCGGAGGTCAAGCTGGAGGAAGGCAACAAACAGATCGGTCGCTACGTGGTTTCCGTGGGTGCTACGCCGTTGAAAGATTAACAGGGCCGTGAGCAGCTAACCCAGTCGACTCCCAGAACTTTTCATATGTTAAGGTTTCGGTCCATAACTCTGTTAAGAGAGGCTATCGCCGATCCAGTTTAGGGCGTCGGCGGCTGAGAGACAAACGTGCGCTCCCGCCCAACCTGCGGGAGCCGCTCCATGTCCCAGTTGCATACCAGTCCCTCAACGCTTGAGCCCCTTGTCGAAAAGCTCGCGTACCGTACGGCCCTTAGCGCGGAGGACCGCGCTGCCATCATGGATCTCCCTTTCACTCTCAGGACGGTCGAGCGCGGCCAATTCATTGTCCGCGAGCGCGAGCTGGCGACGCATTCGTGCCTGATGCTTTCCGGCTACTCGATTAGAAGCAAGCTGACGGCCAAGGGTGATCGCCAGATTGTGGCTATCCACATGAAGGGCGAGATGGTGGACCTCCAGAACTCGCTTCTCAGAGTCGCCGATCATAGCGTGCAGATGCTCACCCCAGGCAAGGTGGCGATGGCCCCGCGCGAGGATGTGATTCAACTGACAATGAAGCGCCCAGCCGTAGCCCACGCGATGTGGATCGACACGCTCGTGGATGCGTCCATCTTTCGAGAGTGGATCGCCAATATTGGCAGGAGAGACGCCCGCACCCGCGTGGCCCATCTTCTGTGTGAGTTCGCCGTGCGTCTCAGGGTCGCGGGCCTGGGCGGAGACGCTTACTACGAGCTGCCGATGACGCAGGAACAGCTTGCCGATGCTACGGGCCTCACTTCGGTGCACGTCAATCGAACCTTGAAGGGATTAGAACGCGAAGGATTGATCGAGCGTGCGAACCCGCGCGCAATCTGGATCGGGGACTGGCGCAGGCTCGCCGAGGCGGGTGATTTCGATACCAACTATCTCCACCTGCGACAGAACGAACGCGCTCTCGACTGACGCGGTGAATCGCGGCGCAAAGCTCACCTCAGCGTCGCTTAGCCAACGGCACTTTGGCTGGGGAAGCTGAATCTGGCGGCGAGTTACTCCGCATGCTCGCATCGACGGCTCCGCTGAGCTGGGACAGGGCGAGAGGTCACCGCCTCGAACACGCCGTAGCTACAACTTAGTGGACAGACCACACC
>JBKPJK010000118.1:0-2435 GCA_046730635.1 Pseudomonadota bacterium
GTGACCTTCTCGATGGATGCGAACGGCAAGATCGACCGGGTGACCATGAAGCCGGTCTCCCCGGCGGCGGACTTCAGCTGGGACTATCAGGACCTGCTGTTCACGCCTGAAAATTCCAAGGATTGAGACCCGCGGCACGGCGGCGCTGTCACAAAAGCGTCACGGTTGCCGCCACCGCACGCCTCCCCTAATCGCTTAGGCGCACATCAGGGGTGATCATGTTCAACTGGTTCCAGCGGCTCTTGCCCCAAACGGGCGACTTTTTCGGCATGTTCGAGACGCATGCGGCCACGATCGTCGGTGCGGCGACCGCGATGACCCAGCTCGTCGACGGCGGCGCTCCCCAGAAACAATATATCGCGGAGGTGAACCGGCAGGAGCACCTTGCCGACGACATCATCCGCGAAGTGCTCCGCACCGTGCGGCGAACCTTCCTGACACCGTTCGATCGAGGCGCGATCACTTCGCTGATCGCCTCGATGGACGATGCGGTCGACGAGATGCAGGCGGCGGCACGGGCGATCGATCTTTACGAGCTCGTGGAGTTCGAGCCGCAGATGAAGCGCATGGTCGCCATCATCGCGGAAGCGGCGAACCTGATCGGCGAGGCGATGCCGCTGCTGCGCGACATCAGCCGCAACGGGCCGAGGATCCATTCGATCACCGAACGGATCGTGAAGCTCGAGGGTGACGCGGACGATGAGCATGCAAGTGGGCTCAAGAAGGCGTTCCAGGAGCATGCCAAGAGCCCCATGCAGTTCATCGTCGCGAGGGAGATTTACAAGCATCTCGAGCGGATCACGGACGCGATGGAAGACGTCGCGAACGAGATCGACGGCATCGTGATCGATCACGCCTAAGCGACAAGCCGGATGCACCAACTCGCGCTTCCGCTGCTTATCGGCCTGATCGGCGTCGCGCTCGCGTTCGACTTCCTGAACGGTTTGCACGATGCGGCGAACTCGATCGCAACGGTCGTGGGAACACGGCTGATCAGCCCCGTCGCCGCAGTCGGCTTCGCGGCTTTTTTCAATTTCGGGGCCTACTTCCTCGCTTTGCACTGGCCGTCGTTGCACAGGGTCGCCGACACGATCGGCAAGGGCTTAATCGACAAGGACCTCATCACCCCGGCGGTGGTATTCGGCGCACTGATCGGCGCGATGTTCTGGAACGTCGTGACGTGGGTGAAGGGCATCCCCTCCTCGTCGAGCCACGCATTGGTCGGCGGGATCGTCGGTGCAGGCGTCGCGCACTCCGGCTTTCCGAGCATTCAGTGGGTCGGGCTCAACAAGACCCTGATCGCAATTGTGCTGTCTCCGCTGCTGGGCCTCATTCTCACGATGGCGATCATGCTCCTGACCAGCTGGCTCGGTTGGCGAGCAAGTGCGCGCGGCGCCGAGCGGGCATTCCGGGGCCTGCACCTCGTCTCTGCCGGCGCCTATTCCCTCGGACACGGGCTGAACGACGCGCAGAAGACGATGGGGATCATCACCGTCCTGCTCTACTCGACCGGCTATCTGAACGGCGAATTCCACGTTCCGGGCTGGGTCGCGCTCAGCTGCTATGTTGCAATGGGCCTTGGCACGCTGAGCGGCGGCTGGCGGATCATCGAGACGATGGGAACGCGGATCACCAAGCTGTCGCAGCACCAGGGCTTCTCTGCGTCCGCCGGCGGGTCGATCATGCTGTTCGCCGCATCCTATCTCGGCATCCCCGTTTCCACCACGCACACCATTACCGGCTGCGTGATCGGCGCCGGCGCCGCACGGCGTGCTTCCGCGGTTCGGTGGGGCATCGCCGGCAATGTCGCGGTCGCCTGGCTCATCACCATTCCCGCGTCCGCATTGGTCGCGGCTTTGTTCTACTGGCTTGTCAGCGGCTTCTACGTCCGCGTGGCGGTGATCGTCGGGCTGATCGCCTTCGTCACTTATTCAGCCCGCGCGTGGCGCCTTCAGAGCTAGCGCGGGCGAATTCAACCGCGCTTGATGCGCGGCGTAAAGCGATGACCTTCGTCCTCGGAAGATTTCGGAGCGGAAGCACCTTTCTGCTTCAGACCGAGAAAGGTGCGGACGCTCTCGCCGGAGACGGCTCGACCGAACAGCCAACCCTGGGCTTCGGAGCAACCGAACTCGGCCAGCGCGCTGCGGATCTGCTCGGATTCCACGCCTTCGGCAGTGATCGGAACGTTCAGCTTGTGACCGAGGTTGGCGATGGTGCCGACGATCGCCGCCGTCTGCTCGCTCTTCACGATGGTGCTGATGAAGCTGCGGTCGATCTTGATGCGGTCGACGGGCAGCGAATTGACCTGCGCAAGCGAGGCATAGCCGGTCCCGAAATTGTCCAGGCTCACGCTGATCCCGAGGTTCTTCAGGCTCTGGATCGTGCGGATCACCTGGTCACGGTCCTCGAGCAGTGAGTTCTCCGTGATCTCGATC
>JBKPJK010000119.1:0-1653 GCA_046730635.1 Pseudomonadota bacterium
GCGTCCTCGGTCACCTTGTCCGGCTCGACGCCGAGATGTTCGACGACGATCTTCTTCACCCGATCGGCTGTCTCGCTCATGTGGGGCTTCCTCCGTTGTAGCTTTTGCGCTGCCCTAGCGATGCGCTTTCGACGCTGCAAGTAGCGCTCGGGCGCTCGTGACGCTAGCTCTGACGCGATGGAGAACCGCGCTCTGACCCCCGGGGAGATTGAGCTGGCCCGGTCGATTTTCGGCGCCGCCATCGATTATTCGCGGGTGCGGCTGTTCAAGGGCAAATGGTGGCCCTTCCATCCGCGCAATGCCGCCATGGCTCCGATGGGCGATATCTATTTTCATCCAGAAGGCGGCGTCTGGTCCGACGATTTCTCCAAAGAACCGCTCGGGCGGCAGGGCTTCTTCATCCACGAAATGACTCATGTCTGGCAGACCCAGAAGGCCGGCCGCTTCTACCTCCCGCTGATGCGGCATCCGTTCTGTCGATATTCCTACCAGCTGAAACCCGGGAAACCGTTCGAGCGATACGGCTTGGAACAACAAGCGGAGATCGTCGCCCACGCGTTCCTGGCCGAAAAAGGTGCACGCCTGCCCCTCGTTCCCCCGCGCGACCTGTTGCCCTTCGCAACGGATGTGTAACAATTACGCAACAGCCGCCGCAGGAAACAAACCTGCGCTAGTGTCCCCTGCTCCTCAAGCGCCCCGTTTCGTGCATTAGTGTCGGTTGCGCAACATTAGCGACAACAACGGGGGACTCTCATGCGCATTCCAGCAGCTTTGCTGATCGGCACGTCTGTATTCGCGTTCGCCATTCCTGCCTCGGCCCAGACCAATCAGGAAGCCGCCGCCCAGGCTGCCAATCCACAGCCGCCAGCGTACCAGTCGGGCGCGGACATCATCGTGACGGCCACGAAGCGCGCGTCGCGCGTCCAGGACGTCCCGTTCTCGATCAATGCGCAGACGCAGGCCGACATCCAGCGCGCGCATGCGCAAACGATCGAAGACATCAGCCGCAACGTCGCGGGTCTGACTGTCCAGAACCTCGGCCCGGGGCAGAGCCAGGTGTCCGTCCGCGGCGTATCCGCCGGCCAGATCGTCCGCGACCAGCCCGGCGTGAAGGAACAAGTCGGCATCTATCTCGACGAAAGCATCGTCTCGCTCTCGCTGTTCACGCCAGATTTCGACCTGTTCGATCTGAACCGCGTGGAGACCCTGCGCGGCCCGCAGGGGACCCTGTTCGGAGCGGGTTCGGTTGGCGGAACGATCCGTTACATCACGAATCAGCCGAACGTCGATCGGGTCGAGGGCAGCACCGAGGCCGGCATCAACTTCCTCAAAGACGGCGGCATGGGCTACGACGCGAAGGCCGCCTTCAACGTACCCTTCGCGCCGACGGCCGCGCTTCGCGTCGTTGGGTACGGGACCCACTACGGCGGATTCATCGACTCCGTGGGGCCGTTCCACAAGAAGGACGTTAACGACGGCGACCGTTACGGAACGCGCGTTTCTATCCTTTGGCAGCCCGCGCCGGAGGTGAAGATCACTCCCCGGCTCGTCTATCAGAAGTCGACCGCGGGCGGATTCAATCGCGAAGACCATTACATCATCTACGACAATCCGTTCGTGACGCAGGACGATCTCGGCGAGCGGGAGCAATAT
>JBKPJK010000120.1:0-6192 GCA_046730635.1 Pseudomonadota bacterium
CGCATGAAGCTTGCCACCTACAACCTCAACGGCATCCGCGCGCGACTTCCGCGCTTCCTCGAATGGCTCGAGCGCGAGCAGCCGGACGTCGCTTGCCTGCAGGAGCTGAAGTGCGCGGATGAGGCGCTCCCGATCGCCGACATCGAGGCGGCGGGGTACGGCGCGGTTTGGCATGGCCAGAAGGGGTTCAACGGCGTCGCGATCCTGGCCAGGGGCGACCAGCCGGAGCTTCGCCGGGTCGGGCTTCCGGGCGACCCTGACGACACGCACAGTCGTTATATCGAGGCCGAGGCCAAGGGCATCGTCCTCGGCTCGCTTTATCTTCCGAACGGCAATCCGGTTGGGACTGAGAAGTTTGAGTACAAGCTCAGATGGATGGAGCGGCTCGGCGCCCATGCGGCGGAGTTGCTGAAGGACGAACGGCCCACGATCCTGTGCGGCGACTGGAACGTCGTTCCGGAAGACCGCGACGTCTTCTCGATCCGCGCAACGGCGAACGATGCGGTCTGCCAGCCGGCCACGCGCGAGGCCTATCGCCGCATCCTTCACCAGGGCTGGACCGATGCCTTGCGCGCACTGCATCCGCGCGAGGAAAAGCTCTACACCTTCTGGGATTACACCGCGGGCTGCTGGCAGCGCGACCTCGGCTTCCGCCTCGACCACCTCCTGTGCTCGCCTGAAGCGACGGACCGCCTCCGGAACGCGGGCGTGGACAAGTGGGCGAGGGGTCAGGAGAAGGCGAGCGACCACGCCCCGACCTGGGTCGAAATGGCTTAGGCTGAGCTAGCGCCCGCTTCGGGTGGAAAGCTGCCACTGGCGGGACGCGATTATCTGTCAGCGAACGCATCCCACGCGACATAGAGTGGGAATGACATGATGATGGCGGCGCCCACCGCGTACATCACGATGCCGAACCAAAAAGCCGACGGTCGCTCGCTTCGATAGACGTTCACGCCGCGCCCGTTCCAGACGCCACGCTTCACTCCTCTCACGAGCAGCCAAAGTGGAAGGGCGGCCACAAGGCCGCACGCCGCAAAGGTAAGGATGATTGCCCCGGTATCCCTCACAGGCTCAGGCTTATCGTCGGGGCCGCGAATGTCTGCAATGGGTGGAAATCGGAATTAGGCGCTCGGCTTTTCAGCGCCGTCGCAGAGTTTCAATCGATTGGTCGGGTTGAACTCGGCTAATCAGTTTTTCGGTTAGGACGCTAATCAAGATGGCAACTGGCAACGCGAACAGAGCCCCGATGAGGCCGTAAAGCAGGCCACCGCCCGCGACGATCAAAGTAACCAGCAACACGCTCACAAGTCGTATGAGCATTGGTCCGCTCTCACCTTGGCGGCGACATTTCACATACCAATCTAATGTCTGCAATATTTCGAAAGCTGACTCTACGACCTCACAGCTTCTTTTCGTAAATCCGGTAACGGTGGTTGACCTTGGCGCTGGGTAGCTCGGCGATCGACAGCATTCCCTTGTTGTCCTCGAGGATCCAGCCGAACTCGCCGACATTGATGCCGAACTTCCCGACGCAGTCGCGGCGGGTATATTCGATCATCATGAAGGCGAGCATGCTCGCCAGACGCGATTGGTGGAGCTTCTTCGCCACCCCCATCAAGGGCACGCGGGACCGACGCACGCGGGGTTTCCGCAGGCGCCATAGCAGCTTGATGAAGTTGAAGGGGAAGAGCTCGCCGTTGAGGTCCTTGATAAGCTCGTTGATGTCGGGAATCGTGATCATGAACGCGACCGGCTCGCCGTCCAGCTCGGCCACACGGACGAGCTCATTGTAGATGATCGGCTTCAGCTTCTTGCCGGCATAGGCGATTTCGGCCTCGGTCAGGGGCACGTAGCCCCAGTTGCCCGACCAGGCGTCGTTGAGGATGTTGAGGATGACCCGCGCTTCCTCGTCGAACTTCGATTTGTCGACCTGGCGGATGCGTATGTGCGGGTTGCGCTCGCCCATCGCGATCAGGCGGTTGATCTTCGGGTCTTCCCAATGGGCGATGTCGACCTCGTAGGTCAGCAAGTCCTTGGCCTTGGAATAGCCGGTACCTTCGATCCAGCCGCGATATTCCGGCCGGTGATGGCCCATCATCGCGGTCGGGTCTTCGTCGAAGCCCTCGATCTCCAGGCCCGGCTCGTCCCAGATCGACAGGCTGATCGGGCCCAATGACGTCTTCATGCCCTGGGCGCGGAGCCAGTCCTCTGCGGTGGCGATCAGCGCGCGCGCCGCTTCTTCGTCGAGCGCGTCGAGGAAGCCCCACTGGCCGGTGCCCTGGCCCATATGTTCCTGAACGAGGTCGTCGACCTGGGCGCTGATCCGGCCGACGACCTTGCCGCCGCGCTCCGCGAGCCAGAGCTGGGCGCGCGCATGCTCGAACCATGGGTTCTTGCCCGGCGTGATGAGGCCGTGCACCTCGTCCTTCAGTGGCGGAACCCAATGGGGATCGTCCTTGTAGACCTCCCACGCGAAATCGACGAAGGCCTTCTTGTCCTTCTTTGTCTGTACGGGGCGGATCGTTACGGGTGCGCTGCTCATGGCGCACGGCTAGCGGGTGATTCCAGCCGGCGCCAGTGAAGTTGGCGCCAGTTAAGGTTGAGACGCCTAAGTCCCGCCACTATCTCGTGCCAAACGACGAAGCTCAGCAACGACTTATGAACCCCGCAGCGACCCTTGAGCGCCAACGCAGCAACGCGGCCGAAAGCCGCCATGCGCCCGCGCGCGCAAACGACGATGCGGCTATGCTCAAGGCCGCGGCGAACCTGACGCGCGACCTCAATGTGCCCAAGGCGGGCATCTACTGGGCCGACATGATCGGTTCGGCCCTGCTCGGATATGGCGGTCTGTTCGGCGCGATGTTGCTGCGGCCGACCTGGATGGCGGTCGTCGCAGGGCTGGTAAGTGTGCTCGCGCTGTACCGGGCGGGCTCGTTCATCCATGAGCTGACGCACATCAAGAAGGGCGCCGTAAAGGGCTTCCGCTTTGTCTGGAACCTGATCATCGGCGTTCCACTGATGGTGCCGAGCTTCATGTATGAAGGCGTCCACAACCAGCATCACGCCAAGCGCTATTACGGGACGGTCGACGATCCCGAATATCTTCCGCTCGCGCTGATGCATCCGTGGACGCTGCCGGTGTTCCTGATCGCAGCTGCGCTCGCGCCGATCGGAATGCTGATTCGCTTCGGCATCCTCGCTCCGCTGTCGATGTTGTCGCCGAAGCTGCGCTCGCTGGTGGTCGGCCGCTATTCCGGCCTGCAGATCAATCCCAAGTTCGTCCGCCCGAAGCCGGAGGGCGAGTTCGCGCGCGATTGGGCGTGGCAGGAGGCCGCGTGCAGCATCTGGGCCATCGCGCTCCTGGCGATGGTCGCGACGGGCGTCATCCCCTTCCGGGACTTCCTGATCTTCCTCGGCGTGGCATCGGGCGTGATGTTTCTCAATCAGATCCGCACCCTGGTCGCGCACCTCTGGGAGAACGACGGCGAGCCCATGAGCGTCACCGCCCAATATCTCGACAGCGTCAACGTGCCGCCCCCAGGCACGCTGCCCGCGCTCTGGGCGCCGGTGGGCCTGCGCTATCACGCCCTGCATCATCTGCTGCCGGGACTCCCTTATCATGCGCTCGGTGAGGCGCATCGCCGCCTCTGCAGGGAGCTGGAAACCGGCTCCGTCTATCATGACTCGACGCACCGCGGCCTTTCACCGCTGGTTGTTCGGCTCGCGGCGCGAACCTTGACGAATCGCTCGATTTCCGCTTGAGGGCTCCGCGTCCGGCGGGCTGAGGCTCGCCGTTGTCATTTGGGTTTTTGCGCAGCCGCCCCAAGAGCTGCGTGGCTGGGGATACCTCACACGGTCCCCCGACGAACGAAAGGAATGACCTATGCGCCATCGTGTTGGCGGCCGTAAGCTTCAGCGCACCTCGAGCCACCGTGCAGCCCTGTTCCGCAACATGGCGGCCGCGCTGATCAAGCATGAGCAGATCACGACGACGACGGCCAAGGCGAAGGAGCTTCGCCCGTACGTCGAGAAGCTGATCACGCTCGCCAAGCGCGGCGGCCTGTCGAACCGCCGTCTCGCCCAGTCCCGCCTCATGGACGACGCGCAGCTGGTGAAGCTCTTCGACGTTCTCGGCCCCCGCTATGCGGACCGGAACGGCGGCTACACGCGCATCATCAAGGCCGGCATTCGCGCCTCCGATGCTGCTCCGATCGCAGTGATCGAGTTCGTGGATCGTGACGTCAGCGCCAAGGGCCAGGATAGCGGCCCGGTTATGGTCGAGGACGAGCTCGAAGCTGCTTAAGCAGCTCGCGCGTAAACCACTCTCTCGTAAGCATTTTTCGCCAGCTTCCTGAACGGTCGCCAACACGGCCGTTCAGCGCTGATGCAGCGCCGTAACGATAAATCGCCCTCAATGGGTCGCCGTGCGTTCTGTCCGGCGAGTCGGGAACGAGGGAGTTTTGCCATGAAGGCAGTGACGATGATGTTGGCGGGCGGCGTTGTTGCTGCCGCGCTCGTAAGTGCCGCGCCCGCTTCGGCGCAATATTATCCGTACGGATATGGATCCGGCGGCGGTCTCGGCCAGGTGCTCGGCCAGATCTTGGGCGGCGGCTACGGCGGTTCCAGTGGCTACGGCTATAATGGGTACAACGGCGTCAATCAGCAGGCGGTCGTCAACCAGTGCGCGGCAGCTGTGCAGCAGCGGTTGAGCGGCGGGTACGGCTACAACGGCAATGGCTACAACGGCTACGGCTACAACAATTACGCTTACGGTGGTGGCGGCCGCGTGCTCGGAATCAGCCGCGTCGAGCCGCACAACAGCGGTCTGACGGTTCGCGGCGTCGCCACGAGCGGCCATTATGCAGCCTACGGCAACGGCGCATATGGTACCCAGGCTCCGGTCGATCTGACCTGGCGCTGCAAGGCAGATTATCGGGGTTATATCGCCGACATCGATATCGCTCCGGCGCAGCGCAACTACGGCTACAGCAGCAACGCATACACGCCGTACAATCAGTACAATCAATACAACCAGTACGATTATTCGCAGTACGGCTATCGCCGCTACTAAGCGACTGAAGTTCGTCACGAGATGCGCCGGGGCCGAAAAGCTCCGGCGCATTTGCGTTTCGCAAGCTTGGCCACGCTGTCGGCCGCTCGCTGCAACAGCATGTTCGTTCGCTTCAATAGAGGGATCGACGCCGAAATTTGCGGTACCTTAGGGCATGACGGCCACGGAAACAGACCCGCGCGTCGACCGGTGGCGCTGGATCGCCGGTTTTTGGTGCGTCTTTGCGCTGTTCGAAGCTACGCTGTCGATCTTCATGCTGCACTCAGAGGGCAAACATTCCGGCGAGTTGCGGCTCTTCGTTACCGAGTTTGCTACGTGGCTGCCTTGGCTGTTGGCGACGCCTTTGATCATCGGGTTGGCGCGGCGCCAGCCGGTCATTCCGTGGCCCAATCTATCCAGCGTCACCGCCCATTGCCTGACGCTGGTCACGCTCACGCTGGCAGCACAGGCTTGGTCGGCTTTGCTCCAGGTGACCTTCAATCCCTGGCTGAACCGCAAGCCGCCCCTGTTCTGGACCAATTGGGGCACGAATGTCATCTATCAGGGCCTTAACTGCCTCGCCGCTTATGGTTTCGTACTGACGATCACGTACCTGATGGATTCACGCGATAAGGTCGCGCGGCAGGCGACGGAAGCGGCGCGCCTCGCGGCGGAGCTGTCCGAAGCTCAGTTGGCGGCTTTGCGTCGCCAGATCGAGCCACACTTCATGTTCAACACGCTCAATTCCATTGCGGGCTTGGTGCGCGACCGGCGAAACGAAGCAGCGGTCGACATGATCGTGGGCCTGAGCGAGTTCCTGCGGCGAGCTACGGAGGATTCCCACCGTCCACAGGTGCCGCTTGCCGAGGAGGTCGAGTACCTGCAACGCTACATCGAAATCCAGAAGCTTCGGTTCGCTGAGCGTCTGCAGATCAGCATGGATTTTCCCGCGGACTTGCTCAAATCGCAAGTTCCGAGCCTTCTGCTACAGCCGCTCGTGGAGAATGCGATCAAACATGGTGTCGCCAGGCGCGCGGCGGGGGGAATCATTCGGATCGCCGGCGCGCGGCGAAACGGCTGCCTCCATCTCAGCGTCTACAATGATGGTCCAGAGCTGCCCATGCATTGGGACGGAACGGAGG
>JBKPJK010000121.1:0-5575 GCA_046730635.1 Pseudomonadota bacterium
GGTTTCGCTCAACCTCAGCAACGAAACGTTCGTCAACCTCAATACCACGGCGTTCCAGCCGAAAGAGGGTGTGGATCGCATGCGGAACCTGATCACGATCTCGGGGCCATTGGCGAAGAATGTCACCGGCGAGGCCGGTTACATGAATCAGCACGGTTTCGTTCGTCAGCGTCCCGACACGAGTGACAATATCGCTTACTTCGCGATCAGCCTAAGCATCTGAGAAGTCGTCGCTTCGACGCGCTCCCGACAAGGTCCGGTCACTGAATTGCAAGATACGGGGCGCAAGACGCCGCGATGCGAACCTTTGCGCTTTGGCCGCCGAGCCAACGCCGCCTCGACCGATCCGCCTCGCACGGCGGCGACATGGCGGAGGACGAGCAATGCGCTACAGATGGGGTGATGGCCAGTTGGAGCCCCCTTGAGCGCGCAGCGGTAGATGCCCTCGACGAGCCGGCGCTCGTCGTTGAGGCCTATACGGTCAGGGTTGCGAACGCGGCAGCACGAGCGTTGCTCGGCACCGGGATCGAAGGCCGCGACGTCCGCCTCGCCATCCGCCATCCGCAGGCGCTCGAGCGAATCCTCGCCCATCGATCGGCCGAGGTCGACGTCACCGGCATCGGCGAGATCGGGCGATCCTGGCGGTTGGTGATCCGCCGGCTGGACGATCGTTCGGCTCTGGTGCGAATGATCGACCGTACCCAGGCCGTCTCGGCGGAGAAAATGCGCGTCGATTTCGTCGCCAACGCCAGCCACGAGCTTCGCACTCCGCTCTCCACAATACTCGGCTATGCCGAAACCCTTGCCGAAGAAGGCGACATACCCTCGGACTTGCGCCACAGCTTCGGCCGCACAATCCGGGACGAAGCGGCGCGCATGCTCCGCATCATCGAGGATTTGATGAGCCTCTCGCGGATCGAGGCCGACCGCTTCCTGGCTCCCAACGAGAGCGTCGCTTTGTCGGAGGTGGTGCAGAGTGCAGTCGCCAACGCGTCGACAAGCCGGCGGGGCGTCGCATGCGATATCGCGGTCGATCTTCCCGACAGGCTGCCGCCCGTTCGCGGAGACCGCGCTCAGCTCCTCCAGGTGTTCGACAACCTGCTCAGCAACGCGATACGCTACGGTTGCGACGGCAGCGAGGCTCGGATCGACGTCGCCGGCCGCGCCGACGGCCGGTCGGTCACCGTGACCGTGACGGATCATGGTTCGGGCATCTCGCGCGAGCATTTGCCCCGGGTGACGGAACGCTTCTATCGGGTCGATGCCGCTCGCAGCCGCGAGTCCGGCGGGACGGGCCTAGGGCTCGCGATCGTCAAGCATATCGTCGAGCGTCATCGCGGCTCGCTCGATATCAAGAGCACCGTTGGCGTGGGGACCAGCGTAAGCGTCAGCCTGCCCGTGGCGGGCTAGTGGACGAACCTCGCCACCACGTCGCGATAGCTTCTCGACACCTTCACCTGGGCGCCTGAATCGAGCACGAGGAAGCATTCGCCGTTGGTATGCGGCTTCACCTGCCGAACGAGGTCCAGGTTGACGATCGTCGACCGGTGGACCCGCTGGAAGCGGCGCGGGTCGAGCCGCTTCTCGAGGTCCTTCATCGTTTCGCGCAGGATCAGCGTGTTGTCGCCGGTCTGGATGCACATATAGTCGCCGGCGGCATCAATCCGTTCGATCGTGTCGACGTCGACCCGGAAGATCTGCCCCTGGTCCTTGATGTTGATCATCTTCTCGTAACGGCTCGCGGCGGGTCCTTCAGGTGCTGCATCGGCCAGTTCCTCGGCGGCTTCGGGGGCGTGCTCGGCCAAAGCTTCCTTCAGCCGCTCCGATTCCTCGGCGCTCCTCCGCTCCGAAAGGCGCTGGCGCACACGATCGAGCGTCGCCGCCAGGCGGTCCTCGTCGACCGGCTTCATCAGATAGTCGACCGCCTGCGCATCGAACGCGCGCAAGGCATGTTCGCCATATGCCGTCACGAAGACGAACAACGGCGGTTCGACGTCCATTAGGCCCTGGATCACCGAGAAGCCGTCGAAGCCCGGCATCTGAATGTCGAGGAAGACCAGGTCCGGCTTGTGGGTCTTGATCTGGCGGATCGCTTCGCGGCCGTTCGCGGCGGTCGCGACCACCTCGACATCGTCATGCGCCTGCAGCCTCAGCTGCAAGCCCTGCGTCGCGAGGGGCTCGTCGTCGACCAGGATGGTCCGGATCGTCATTCGATATGTTCTCCGGTTTCGTAAGGAATTTCCAGGATAACGCTGAAGCCCCCGCGCTCGTTCTTTCTGGTCTCGAAACGATGGCTGGCGCCATAGGCCTGCGACAGCCGGTCCCGAATGTTCGCCAGACCGACGCCAGTGGACGGGCTTGCCGCAAGATCGCCGCCCTCGCCATTGCCGTTGTCGGCCACCTCGATGCGAACCGCCCGGCCTTCGGGCTGGGCGGTGATCCAGATGTCGGCGCCGTTCTCGCTCGGCGTGACCGCATATTTGATCGCATTCTCGATCAGCGGCTGCAGCAGCAACGACGGCAGGCGCGCACCGATCGTCTCGGATTCGATCCGGAAGTGCGGGCGCAGCCGATCCTCGAACCGCATCTTCTCGATTTCCAGGTAAAGCTTCAGAGTTTCGACTTCCTGCGCAAGCGTGACCTTCGCAGTCGGCTCATTAACCAGCGTGTAACGCAGGAATGAGGAGAGGCGCGCAAGCATGGCGTTCGCTCGCTCGGTCTGCTTCAGCAGGACCAGGGTCGAGATCGAGTTCAACGTGTTGAACAGGAAATGCGGGTTGAGCTGGTAGCGCAGCATCGCGAGTTGTGCGCTCGATGCCGCATTCTCCAGCCTTTCGCGCTGGTCGATCTGCTCTTCCAGCAGGAGGAAGTAGTTGATCCCGTAATAAAGCGCCGTCCACGCGGCGAGCAGCGAGAAATTGAGCAGGATCGCGCCGAAATATTCGACGCCGACCGGTCGCAGGTTCGGCTTCAGGAACGTCGATACGCTCCAGGTTTCGATGACCGAAAAGGTCATGGAGGCGATTGCGACGACCGCGAGTGACAGGGCGAGCGTCCAGATCGGCTTCATCCGGATCAGCCGCCGGAACAGAGAGGCCAGCAGCAACGTCAGCGAATAGCCGGTCGCCGTCAGCAGAAGGGTGTGAACCAGCCACATCCAGCCCATCGAATTGGCGAATCCGGACAGCGAGCGGAGGAAGAAATATCCGCTCCAGCCGATCGTCTGCAGAATCCAGAAGGCACGGTTCTTGTCGTCGAAGAAGGGCTCGTCGAGGCCCATGCCGCGCGCGATCGGCGCAGCGGGGGAGGAAATTTCCGGAGCGTCGGCGGGACGCGACCGCCGCCGCACCGTTTGACGCCGGTCAAGGGTCGCGCTCTCGGTCGCCATTGGCGGGGATATAGAGGCGGCGGGCGCGCTTTGCGAGCCGCCGCAAGTAGGCGCCAGCGCGGATGCCCACCCGATCAAATATTCCGAGACCTTAACCGCGCTTCAACTCTCTTTGTCTAATTGGCTCGTAGGTAGTGGAACGGCGGGCGGATGTACGAGGCTCCAGATCGTTATAAGCGTTTGATTTCGGCTCGACTTCCGGGCGGTGAATCAGCGGGCCTCGCGGCAAACGGGGCGGAGGGTGAGACGTCGCCGCTGCGCGACGTGCAGCTGATTTCGCGCGCCCAGCTCGCCGGCTTCTTCGCGGCGGCTAATATTATCGCCGCGATAATGATGATTCCGAACCTGTGGGGAGAGCCGGCAACCTGGCTCGTCCCGTGGCTTGTCGCCGTCGGCGTGGTCAACCTCGGCGCCATGCAATGGGCCCGTATCCAGTCGATCAAATGCGTCGGCCGTTCGGGCCAGCGCGTTCCGATGTGGACGATGGTCGCGGAAACGGGGGTCCGCGCCGCCATTTGGCTCAGCCTTCCGCTCTACCTTTTCCCGCACATGAGCCCTAGCGGCCAGGTGATTTCCGCCTCGATCATGGCGGGCCTGGGCATCGCCGCTCTGGGGCTCGTCGTCGTTCCACCTTGCGTGACGACCTGGATGGTGGCGTTCACCCTGTCCGTCGGCGGCTCGCTCCTCCTCAATCGCCACACCGTGCCGTTCCAGCATATGGTGTCGATCCTCTTCACCCTGGGTGTTGGCAGCTTCGGCGTGCTGACCGTGGCGCGCTGGGCGTTCCACCAGCTCAAGATGAACGCCGACATCGGCGGCCGGAGCGAAAGCGCGAGCCTCCTGCTTCAGGAATATGAGCAACGCGGCGTCGGCTGGCTGTGGTCGGTCGATGCGGACAATCGCGTGACGTACATCAGCTCCCGAATGAGCTCCCTTCTCGGCAAGCCGGGAGCCCAGCTTCTCGGCCATTCGCTTCCCGCTCTTCTCGGCGGCCACGCCGAGCTCGGCAAGGTCCTGCTCGAGAAGCAGCCGTTCAATGCCCTGGAAATGGAGCTCAAGACCAACCGCGGCACGCGGTGGATCTCGATCGCCGGAGACCCGATCATCGATACGGCCGGTCGTTTCGAAGGTTTCCGAGGCGTCGGCTCCGACATTACCGAGATCCGCCAGACGCAGGAGCGTCTGACTCATCTCGCCAACGTCGACGTCCTGTCGGGGCTTCCCAACCGCGGCCGCGTCCGTCAGCTGCTGGGCGAAGCGCTGCGCCAGGCAACGACGGGCAATGTCCCGTGCGCGATCATGTTCCTCGACCTCGACGGGTTCAAGCCGGTCAACGACACCTTCGGCCATCCGAAGGGCGACGCGGTGCTTCGCGCCGTCGCCAAGCGGCTGGTCGACGAGGTCGGCGCCGACGGCCACGTTGGACGCATGGGCGGCGACGAGTTCGCCATCGTCGTCCCCGACGCCCAGAGCCGCAAGCTCGTCGAGATCCTCGCCGGCAGGATCATCAATTCGATCAAAGAACCCTATATGATCGATCAGACGGAGATCCGGATCGGCGTCTCGATCGGCTGCGCTTTCGGTCCGATCGATGGAGCGACGGTCGACGATCTCATCCTCAAGGCCGACCTGGCGCTCTACCAGGCGAAGGACGCCGGTCGTGGCGTCGCGCGCTATTTCTCCTCCGAGCTTCAGTCGGAGCAGGAGGACCGCGTCCGTCTGGAGAGCGACTTGCGCGCCGGCCTCGCAGCCAAGCAGTTCCACCTGGTCTTCCAGCCTCTGATCAACTCGCGGACGCAGAAGCTCACCGGCTTCGAGGCGCTCATCCGCTGGACTCATCCGCAGCGGGGCAACGTTCCGCCCAATCTCTTCATCGGCGTCGCCGAGGAGAGCGGATTGATGCCTTCGATCGGCGAGTTCGTGATCGACGAGGCCTGCCGCGCGGCGGCCACATGGCCCGAGCCGATCACCGTCGCACTGAACATCAGCCCGAAGCAGATCCTTCCGGCGCTGCCGAATATCGTCAGCGAGGCGCTCGCGCGTCACAAGGTCCCGGCTAACCGGCTCGAGCTCGAAGTCACCGAGGGCGTCTTCCTCGGCGACAACGGTTCGACGCTCGACGTCCTCAAGCGCCTTCGCGCGCTCGGCGTGGGGATCGCGCTCGACGACTTCGGCACGGGCTATTCG
>JBKPJK010000122.1:0-2075 GCA_046730635.1 Pseudomonadota bacterium
GAAGAAGCCGGTGATGACCTGGGCGCCCCAATAGCTCATCTGCCCCCAGGGAAGCACGTAGCCCATGAAGGCCGTGGCCATCATCAGCAGATAGATGACGAGCCCGAGCATCCAAACCAGTTCCCGAGGTGCCTTGTACGAACCGTAATAAAGGCCGCGGAAGATGTGGACGTAGACCACGATGAAGAAGAAGCTCGCGCCGTTCATGTGCGCGTAGCGCAGCAGCCAGCCGGCGTTGACGTCGCGCATGATCAGCTGATTGACCGAATTGAACGCGCCGTCCGTCGAGGCGAAATAATGCATCGCAAGGACGATGCCGGTGATGATCTGGATCGTCAGGAACAGGCCGGCGGCGACGCCGAAGTTCCAGAAATAATTGAGGTTGCGGGGCACCGGATAGCCGCCGCCCACTGCGCCATAGGCGAGGCGCGGCAACGGCAGCCGCTCATCGAACCAGCGTCCGAGAGCAGTCTTGGGTTCGTAGGGCTTGGCCCAGGAAAAACTCATCTTTCGACCGTCCCCTTAACCGATCTGGACCGTAGTCGGCCCGGTGAACTTATATTCCGGCACCTGCAGGTTGAGGGGCGCGGGCCCCTGCCGAATGCGGGCAGCGGTGTCGTAGGCCGAGCCGTGGCAGGGGCAGAAATAGCCGCCGTACGGCCCCCGGTTCTCGCCTTCCCCGATACCCAGCGGCACGCAGCCGAGATGGGTGCACACTCCCAGCGTGATCAGCCAGTTCTGCTTGCCCGGCTTCGTGCGCTCTGCGAGCGATTGCGGATCGCGCAGCGAGGAAAGCGGCACGGCGTTGGCCTCCGCGATTTCCTTCGGCGTCAGGTTACGGATGAAGATGGGCTGCTTGCGCCATTGGGCCTTGATGCCCTGCCCCGGTTGGATCTTGGAGATGTCCACCTCGGTCGTCGCGAGTGCCAGGACGTCGGCCGAAGGCGCCATCTGGACGAGCAGCGGAGCGATCGCCGCTACCGTGCCGACGCCGGCGAAGCTGACCGCCGCGACGTTCAGGAAGTCCCGCCGGCGATAACCGTCGGAGCCTTCGGTTCCTGTGGTGCTAGAAACCTCAGCGGATTGTGCCTTGGTGGCCATCATTCCCCTTTTGACGCTTGTTGCATTGGCACCGGGATCGGCACGCTTGCGACGCCGCCCCGGACAGGACGTCCGGCGCGCTTGGCGTGGCCTTTAGCGAGGGGTTTTGGGAGCGACAAGGGGCTGAAGCACTGCACGCCGGCAAGCGCCGCCAGTGTCTCATCTGAGCATCAATGAAAGTGGTCAGTGCTGCATCTGCAGGTTCATCAGCTCCGGACTGACGCCCATGTTCGCGTTCATGTGCGCCATGATCCAGATCGTGCCCACCATCACCAGGAAGACGATGAGGACCCCGAAGGCTAGCGCCAGAACGTTGTTGGTGTTGTCCGGCCCACTCGTGATGTGGAGGAAGAATACGAGGTGAACGCCCATCTGCGCGATGGCGAGCACGACGAGGCCCGTTGCCACTCCGGGTCCCCAAAGCACCAAGGTCGAGGCGACCCAGAACGAAATCCCGGTCAGAATCAAGGCCAGCGCCAGACCGATGACGTAGCTCAGCGTCTCGCTAAGCATGCTGTCATGCGGTTCGCCCGGGGCAACGTTGAGCAGTTCGGGGTCACGCTCGGTCATGGCAAGGTCCCGATGAGATAGACGATGGTGAAGATGGCTACCCAGATGATGTCGAGGGCGTGCCAGAAGACGCTGAAGCACAGCAGGCGGCGAGTGATGTCCTGGCGAAAACCCTTCGCCCAGATCTGCGCCATCATCGTCCCGAGCCAGAGCAGGCCCGCGGTGACGTGAGCGCCATGGCAGCCGACGAGGGTGAAGAAGGCCGACAGGAATGCGCTGCGCTGCGGCCCCGCGCCTTCGCCGATCATCTTTCCGAACTCGAACAGCTCGATGCTGAGGAAAACGAGGCCGAAAAGGCCCGTGACCACGAGCCAGATCTGGGTCCAGGCCATGTTCTTGCGCTTGGCGGTGATCATGGCCAGTCCGCAGACAAAGCTCGACAGCAGGAGCGCCATCGTCTCGAT
>JBKPJK010000123.1:0-2572 GCA_046730635.1 Pseudomonadota bacterium
GTGTTGGGGTGGCCAAGGAGGAAGGTATCCAGCAATGTGGTGCCAGATCGGGGAAATCCGACAAGGAATGCCGGAGACCTTCGACCGTTGAGTGGCAAGGCCCGGAGGCGAGCCGCCCATTGAGGCGTGATCGTCTTGCCCAGGTCCCTGATGAATTCCAGATGTTGCTGACCACGCTTGCGCCAATCTTCGAAGTCCGGCTCGGCATGGTTCGCTGCCTCGGCCTCAGCGAATGCGGTGTCGGCGTCCCCGAGCGAATCGGCGACTCGGCACATTAGCGAGTGCCAGCGGGCCGGAGGCTCGGGCGGGTTCGCGAGCAATATCCGCCGGGCTTCTTTGGCCCGGACTTCCCGGAAGGCCGCGGCGGCCGCAGCATAGCCCAGCTGTTCCCGTTCGACCCCTTCCCGCTCGGCCGCAGCGAGCAGGATTTCGAGCGCTTCGGTGCGATTGGTCCGTTCGAGCAGCTGCGCCAGTTCGCGAAGCAAAGCGACGTCAAGCCCATACCCCGGCGGCTTCCGTGCAATGGCGAGTAGCGTGTCCGCGGTCTCTTCAAACGCGGATGCGCCGGCGATGCGTGCCGCTTTGTCGAGCTGCACGTCGGACTCGTCTTGGCGCCCCAGATCTGCGAGCAGCCGGGCTAACATGATGCGGGTTTCCACGTCGTCCGGGACCGTCTCCACCCAGCGCCCCAGTTCGTCCGCGCTTTCATGGAAGCGGCCAGCGCGAGAAAGCGCGGTGGCCAGCGCGCGGCGGAGGGTCGGCTCTGCGGGATTAAGGTCGATACCACGCCTCAACGCCTCGACGGCCTGTGGCCAGCGCCTAAGCTCAATCAATGCGAGACCGCGGTTGCACCACGAAGGCCACTCATCCGGATGGGCGACGCAGAGTACACCCCAAGCCTCCGCAGCCCGCTCCCATGCCTGCGCCGCGTCCGCGGCCTCGGCGCGTGCGTGCCACATGGCGAGCTCCGGCGGGGTGAAGCCCGCAGGCCTCAGCGTGACGTCGAGCGCTTCCTGCGACCGGCCGCTATCGACCAGCGCCCGCGCAAGCATCACGCGAGATGATATGTCGGCAGGGTTGGCTTCCAGAGCCTTTCGAAACCAATCGATGCCGCTCTCCAGTCGGCCGCAGCGGCATTCGATGAGGCCCATAAGGTGCAGCAGCTGCGCGGACGGGGCTTGCTCGAGCTGGCGTTCGGCCAATGCCCTCGCCCGGGCGAGATCACCCCGTTGAAAGGCACCTATGGCCTCCTGCTCCGTCGAAAGCACCTGCACGGTTCCGCCCTAGGGAGCGGCGCACCGCCCGGTCAATCGACTCTCAGCTCGACGTCGTGTCGCCGCCGTCGGGATGCAGCACCTGGGCGGTCATGTAGCTCGAATCCTCACAGGCCAGGAAAAGGAAGGACGGAGCGACCTCGTTCGGCTGACCCGGTCGGCCCATCGGCGTGTTCTTGCCAAACTCCGGGATCTTCTCCGGATCCTGCCCACCGAACGGGTTGAGCGGAGTCCAGATCGGACCGGGCGCGACGCCGTTCACGCGGATGCCCTTGTCAACGAGATTCAGCGCAAGCGACCGCGTGAACGCCGTGATCGCGCCCTTGGTCGCGCTGTAGTCGAGAAGCTGCTTCGATCCCGCGTACATCGTCTCCGACGTGCAATTGATGATTGCCGATCCTTGCTTCAGGTGCGGCTCGGCTGCCTGCGTCAGATAGAACATGCCGAAGATGTTGGTTTGGAAGGTCCGCTTGAGCTGCTCTGCGGTGATGTCGCGAATGTCCTTGTCGCTGTGCTGCTCCCCGGCATTGTTGACGAGGATGTCGAGCGCCCCGAGCTGATCGACCGTCTGCTGCACGGCCCGTTCGCAAAACGTCTTGTCGCCGATGTCCCCGGCAATGCTGATGGCGCGGCGGCCTTCCTTCTCGACGATTTCCTTGGTCTTGGCGGCATCGTCGTGCTCGCACAGATAGAGGATCGCAACGTCGGCACCCTCTCGCGCGAAGAGAGCAGCGACGGCACGCCCGATTCCGCTGTCCGCGCCCGTGATCAACGCAACCTTGCCCTTGAGGCGATCGGAGCCTTTGAACCGCGGCTCCCAGTCCGGCTTCGGCTCGAGCTCGCTCTCGTGACCGGGCAGCCGATCCTCATGGATCATGGGTTCGATGACGTCGGACATGGCTTACTCCTTGGGCGCGACGCCCATCCCTTCGCGCTCGAACTCGGACGAAGTCGCCCGATTCGTCTTGCCGGAATTGGCGGTCTTTCCCGGGCGGCCGCGCGGGATCTTCGGCTTGCTCTTTTCGCTTTTCATATCGCCCTCAAACCCGCGGCGGCAGACGGCGGTTCCGCAGCTAGTCGCGGCGCATCCCTGCCGGGATCATACGCGGTCGCGCCTTCTGCGCTGAGGCTCGCTGCGCGCCCGGACGACAGCTCGCGACCAGCGTCGGGAAATCGAAATTGTTGTTGTTCGCCAGGGCCGGTGCCGTGGCCGCCGAGCATTGCTGCTCGCTTACGTAACGCGTCTGCAGGGTCGTAACGGGCGTGCAGGAACTGCCGCCGTTGGCGCAGCCCAGAAT
>JBKPJK010000124.1:0-1624 GCA_046730635.1 Pseudomonadota bacterium
CGGGATGACCGATCCGACCATCACCGGATTCTTGAGGAAGCCACGCAGGAACTGCCAGCGGGGGCTGGGCGAACGCCGATCGTGCCGCCGCTGGAGGCGGCGCGGACTCTTCATGGTTCGCGCGGATGAGGTCGGCATGAAAGCTCCGTTGGGGAAGCGAAGGCGGCGAGCGTTGGCAAATGCTTGGACCCTTTGCAAGGTTTCGAACGTGAACCTTTGCGCTGCACGGACCGTCGCTCTGCCAAGCGCAGGATTATTGCGACGAAGAGGTTTCGCTACGTTTCCAAGGTGCTTAAGCCTGCGTCCGTGGCATCCATCGCAAGCAAGCACAGCGTCGGCTCGACGGCTCTGACGCCGACGCATTTTTTGCTGCTCTATTCGGCAATGCTCGTCGCATCGTCCGGCAATACCGCGCTGCAATCGGTGATGCCGGCGATCGGCCGCAAGATCGGAATCGCCGATTTCTACGTGGCGGTCGCATACACATGGTCGGCGGTTCTGTGGGTGGCGCTTGCGCCTTACTGGGCGGAGAAGAGCGACCACCATGGCCGCAAGGCTCTCGCCATCATGGGGGTGAGCGGCTTCATCGTTTCGACCCTGCTGTGCGGGCTGACTTTGTTCGCGGGCCTAAAGGGTTGGATCGGCGGCGCACTGACCTTCGGCCTGTTTGCGATCTTTCGGTCGATCTACGGCGGCTTCGGCTGCGCAACGCCCTCCGCGACCCAGGCCTATCTTGCGTCGAAAACGAGGCGGGGCGGGCGCGTCGCAGCGCTTTCGGCATTGTCGTCGTCGTTCGGTCTTGGAACCATCATCGGTCCTGCAGTCGCGCCTTTGTTCGTCATCCCCATTCTCGGACTCGCTGGCCCCTTGTTCGCTTTTTCGGCGATCGGGCTGGCGGTTCTTCTGTCGATCATCTTCTGGCTCCCCAACGACCGGAAGGGACGCAAGGTCGGGCGCGGCGCGGCGATGAGCTATCCGTCGCTCGCAACGCCGCCCACCGGGGCGAGCATCGTCGCCGCCACCGCCCCGCATCGCCGGGAGCGCCTCAAGTGGAGCGATCCTAGGATCCGGCCCTGGATCGTTTCCGGAGTCGTCGCGGGTCACGCGCAGGCTGCGACGCTGACCTGCCTCGGCTTTTTCGTGATCGACCGGCTGCACCTCGACCCATGGGGTTCCGAGGGTCCCATCTCGATCGTCATGATGGCCGGCGCGGTCGCGACCCTCGGGGCGCAATGGGGCCTGATCCCCCGGCTCCGCCTCGGCCCGCGTTCGCTCATCCTGTGGGGCGCGCTGATCGCGGCGGCGGGTCTCATGTGGACGATGGGCGCGCAGAATCTCTACGGAATCACGCTTGGCTTCGCTCTGGCCTCGCTCGGCTTCGGCTTCACCCGTCCCGGCTTCACGGCGGGCGCCTCGCTTGCGGTGCCGCTATCCGAGCAAGGCGCAGTCGCAGGGGTGATAACTTCGGCCAACGGGATCAGTTACGTGCTCGCGCCCGCGCTCGGCATCAGCCTTTACGGCTGGCAGCACGATTTGCCGTTCGTGGCCTTTGCATTGGTCCTCGTCGGCCTCGCCGCCGTCGGACGAGGCCGCCTCGCAGTTTAGGCTTTGCCACCGGGCTTGG
>JBKPJK010000125.1:0-3398 GCA_046730635.1 Pseudomonadota bacterium
GATGAAATCGGTGGGCGAGGTGATGGCGATCGGGCGCAACTTCGCCGAAAGCCTGCAGAAGGCGCTCCGCGGGCTCGAGACGGGACTGAACGGGCTCGACCGTGTGCTGCAGCTGGAGGGGGCAGATCCGGCCGAGATCGAGCGCCTGCTGGCACGGCCGACGCCGGACCGCCTGCTGATCGCCGCGGAGGCCTTGCGCCAGGGCTTCACCGTCGAGCGGATCAACGAGATCGCCCATTTCGATCCGTGGTTTCTGAGGCGGTTGGAAGAGATCGTTCACGCCGAGGAGGAGGTCCGGATCAACGGCCTGCCGAGCGATGCGCGCGGCATGCGGCGCCTCAAGGCCATGGGTTTTTCCGACGCTCGACTGGGGCAGCTCGCGCTTCGCTCGGCGCACGTCCAGCGCGAGATGAGCGAGGCCGTGGCCGCGGGTGGATCGGGCACAGTGCATACCGCCATCAAGGCGATGACCGGCGGAATCACGGAGAGCGAGGTGCGCGATCACCGCGTCCGCCTTGGAGTGCGCCCCGTGTTCAAGCGGATCGACAGCTGCGCGGCCGAATTCGATGCGACCACGCCCTATCTCTATTCGACATATGAGGCGCCGCTGTTCGGCGAGCCGCAAGACGAGGCAGAGGTCAGCGACCGGCGCAAGATCATGATCCTTGGTGGCGGGCCCAACCGGATCGGCCAGGGAATCGAATTCGACTATTGCTGCTGCCACGCGGCCGTCGCGCTCGGCCGCGATCGGGGCGAGCAGAAGGGGGCGGGGTTCGAGACCATCATGGTCAATTGCAACCCGGAGACGGTGTCCACTGACCCGGACACCTCCGACCGACTCTATTTCGAACCGCTGACGGCCGAGGACGTGCTCGAGATCGTGCGGCGCGAGCAGGAGAAGGGCGAGCTGCTGGGCGTGATCGTGCAGCTCGGCGGGCAGACGCCGCTGAAGCTGGCCGCGCAGCTGCAGGCGGCGGGCGTGCCGATCCTCGGGACGTCGCCCGACAGCATCGACCTTGCCGAGGATCGGGAGCGGTTCGCGTCCCTGGTGCAACAGCTTGGCCTGAAGCAGCCCGCCAACGGCATTGCGCGCAGCAGGGACGAGGCGGTTCGAGTGGCCGACCGGATCGGCTATCCGGTGCTGTTGAGGCCGTCCTACGTGCTCGGCGGGCGCGGGATGGAGATCGTCGACGGCCCGCAGCAGCTCGACCATTATATCGCGACGGCGGTGCAGGTGTCGGGCTCTTCGCCGGTGCTGATCGACCGCTACCTGCGCGACGCGATCGAGGTCGACGTCGACGCGATCTGCGACGGGACCGACGTCGTCGTGTGCGGAGTTCTCCAGCACATCGAGGAGGCGGGCGTGCATTCCGGCGACAGCGCCTGTTCCATTCCGCCTTACAGCCTGGACGACCGCGTCGTTCGGGAAATCGAGCGGCAGGCGCGGGAGCTCGCGCTCGCGCTGAAGGTCAAGGGGCTGATGAACGTCCAGTTCGCGGTCAAGGACGGTGAGGTCTATCTGATCGAAGTGAATCCGCGCGCCTCGCGGACGGTGCCGTTCGTCGCGAAGGCGATCGGGACGCCGCTGGCCAAGATGGCGGCCCGAGTGATGGCGGGAGAGCCGCTCAAGGATTTGGGCGAGGTCCGACGGATCTCCGACTATATCGCGGTTAAGGAGTCGGTGTTTCCCTTCGCGCGTTTCCCGGGGACCGATCCGGTGCTTGGACCGGAAATGAAGAGCACGGGCGAAGTCATGGGAATCGATAGAGATTTCGATATCGCCTTCGCCAAGGGATTGCTCGGCGCGGGGATGAAGCTTCCGCAGTCCGGGACGGCGTTCGTGTCGGTCAAGGATGCGGACAAGGACAATATCGTTCCGGCAGTGGAGAAGATGGTCGAGCTCGGCTTCTCGATCATCGCGACCGGAGGAACCGCGGCGCATCTGGCTTCGAAAGGCCTTCCGGTCACCCAGGTGAACAAGGTGGCACAGGGCAGGCCTCACATCGTCGACAAGCTGCTCGACGGTGAGGTGGACGTCGTCTTCAACACGACGGAGGGATGGCAGTCGCTGAAGGACAGCCACTCGATCCGGGCGACCGCGCTCCAGAAGAAAGTCCCCTATTTCACCACTGCGGCAGCCAGTCTCGCTGCGGCACGGTCGATCGAGGCGGTGCGGGGACATGCGCTTGAAGTCGCCTCGCTCCAGTCCTATTATTCGGCGGCTTAAGAGAGAGCTTCCACCGACAATCTGACCGGCTCCGCGCGCTGATGACGGCGCGCCCGTCCAGAACATTGACCGGGGAAGCAGTGAAAAGGGTTTGAGTAATGGCGACTGCCGAAAAGGTGCCGATGCTGGCCGAGGGCCACCGCAAGCTGACCGACGAGCTTCGGCGGCTGAAGGTTGAGGAGCGTCCGCAGATCGTCGAGGCGATCGAGGAAGCGCGCGCGCACGGCGACCTCAGCGAGAACGCTGAATATCATGCGGCGAAGGAGCGCCAGGGCCATATCGAGGCGACGATCGCCGACCTCGAGGACCGGCTGAGCCGCGCGATGGTGATCGATCCGACGACTCTGTCGGGCGACAAGGTCGTGTTTGGCGCGACCGTCACCTTGCTCGACGAGGACGAGAAGACGGTGAAGTACCAGCTCGTCGGACAGGTCGAGGCGGACGCAAGCCACGGGCGAATCAGCTACAATTCCCCGCTCGGGCGCGCTCTCATCGGCCGCCAGAAGGGCGAAGAGGTGGAGGTCTCGACGCCGTCCGGCGACCGCTACTACGAGATCAAGAAGATCGAGTTCATCTGATCCGCATGGATCGGATCCCGCGTACGGCAACGGTCGCGATCAGCGCCGTCACGGCGCTCGCCTGGTTGCTTGCCGTATTGTCCGGCTATTCGGACCAGGCAGCGCTCGTCATGGGCTTCATCCCGGCCCGGTTCAGCGGGCTGATGCAGCTCGCACCGGCAGTTCCCGCGTTCCTGACGCCTTTGTCCGCGACGCTGGTCCATTCGGGGTTGGTGCATCTCGGCTTCAACCTGCTCATCTTCCTGTGGTGCGGAGCGCAGGTCGAGGGCGTGCTCGGCAAGACCGGTCTGATCATGCTCTATCTGGTCGGAGCCTATGCGTCCGCGATCCTGCAATGGCTCGCCAATCCGATTGCGACGGTGCCGATGGTCGGCGCGAGCGGTGCGATCAGCGCGGTGATCGGTGCCTTCGCACTGAGCTTCGGCCGCGCGCGGGCCTTCACCAACAATCTGCGCGTCAATCGCTGGATCAACGTCGTGTGGCTGCTCGTTGCCTGGGTTGTGCTGCAGGTGATGATGAGCTGGCTTGCGGGCGGGCAGGGCTATCTGCTGGCGACGCCCGCGCACGTCGGCGGATTCGCCGCAGGGCTGCTT
>JBKPJK010000126.1:0-5337 GCA_046730635.1 Pseudomonadota bacterium
GGGCGAGCCAATGAACGACGATATCAGCATCTTCGGCCAGGCCAGCCCCCGCGCCCACTATGTCCCGGCTCTCGGCCACGCGGGGCTCGTCTTCACCTCCGGGCAGCTGCCGTTCCTGGCCGACGGCAGCCATGGCGCCGATCGCCCGTTCGACGATCAGGCGCGCCAGGTGCTCGACAATCTCGATCGCGTGCTGACTGCCGCGGGCACAAGTCGCGAGCGCGTGCTCCACGTAACGGCATTCCTCGTCGGCATCGACCATTGGGACGCGTTCAACCGGGTTTATGCGGATTTCTTCGGCGACTGGCGTCCGACACGGACGGTCGTTCCCGTTCCCAACCTCCACTTCGGCTATCTGCTCGAGATCGAGGCGATCGCGGCAGGGGGCGCCGCGGGTTAGTTCGTCCAGCTCAGCTTTGTTCTTCGTCGGTGCTGGGCGCGCACCAATCGGGCTCGCTGCTTCCAACCGGACGAGCAAGCCCTTCGGAAAGCATCCGCTGGGCGACGTCCTCACCGTTCACCAGCACGTGCCGGACGGTGCGGCCGGCCTGGTCGCGGACGCTGCGGCTGACGGTGACGTTGCCGCCGTTGAGCAGGTCCGGCAGGCGGACGGTCGCGGCGATTCCGCGGGTCCGCTCTGCCTCGCATTTCGCGCCGTCGATCTGCGGCGCTTCGATTCCGGCGATCTGCACCTTCTCGCCGCCGATGTGGATCGTGTCGCCGTCGGCCACGCAATTGCCGCCTTCGGCTGCGTAGCATTGCTCGAACCGAGCCGCTTTCGCTGCCGCCGTCGGATCGGAGTTGCTGAAGGTGATCACGCCGAGAGCGACCGACGCGATCGCGATTCCGGCGCCGAACAGCGCGACGCCCCCGACGCCGCTCCACATTTCGCGGTCGCGGGCCTTCGCCTCGGCCCGGCGAAGCTCCGACATGGTCATCACCCGCACCGGCTCGACCCGCACGGGATCGCGGCGGATGCGCGAGGCGCGCACCGCAACCGGCTTGCGACGGATCTTGGATTCCATGTTCACCCCGGCGAGCTACCACGAAGGCACTTACCGGAGGGTTATCGCGATCGCGGAGCGGCTTTACCGTTCGCTAACCATGGTCGTGGGATGGGAGCGTCATGCGCGCAATCCTCTTCCTCCTCGCAGCGGTCCTTCTCGGACTGACCGGCGGCTATGCCTGGTCGAAATGGTCGAAGCCCTCGGCTGCCAAGGCCGCCATGGCGCAGGTGCAGTCGATGCCCTCGCCCAAGCCTGGTCAGACCAAGGCCGAATTCGAAGCGACCGAATATTACGCGGACTGCGACGCCGCCAAGGCCGCGGGCAAAGGACCGCTCTACGAAGGCCAGCCGGGATATCGGAAGGAGCTGGATCCGGACGGTGACGGAATGACCTGCATTCCCACGTCCTAAGAAGTTATCTCGGCGGCATTTCCTGCGCGAACACGTCGCGCGGCGCAGCCAGCTCATAGAGCGTCATCGAAAGACCCAGGCACGCGGCCGCGACGAGCAGGATGCCCGCCGTCGCTCCTTCCGGCCACGACGCCCTCCGCGCCGGCGCACAGGCCCGCGCTCCATGGTTCGGTGGGCGATGGTTCTTCACGCGCCCTCATTACCGCCGTCCAGTCACCCGCCGGTTAGCGACGATGGTTGACGGCAAGTTAGAAACGTCCCGCCTCTCGGCGGTTGATCCTCTGTCCCATGCTCCTAATTCGGTGTCGAGGGCGAGGCAAAGGAGCAGGCACATGGTTGAAGCACCTCGGTTCGATCTCAAGGATATGCCGCAGGAGGCGTACCGACATCTGCTGCAGATGGAGGGTTTGATTGCGCAGCATGTCGATCCCATCCTCCTGCACCTGATCAAGCTGCGAGCGTCGCAGATCAACGGCTGCGCTTACTGCCTGGAGATGCACACGGACGAGGCGTTGAGGCTTGGCGAGAAAGTGGAGCGCATTACCTCACTTGCCGGCTGGCACGAATCCCCGCTTTATTCGGATAAGGAGCGCGCCGCGCTCGCCTGGGTCGACGAGCTGACCTTGATCGCCGACAAGCACGCCTCCCGCGAGGCCTTTGACGAGCTCAAGCGCTACTTCAGCGACGAGGAGATCGGGTGGCTGATCCTGGCGGCCGTGCAGATCAACAGCTGGAACCGGATCGCGATCTCGACACGCGCCCAATACGATCGTGCGATGTTCGCCCAGGCCTCTCCGGCGGAAACAGCCCACGAGCCGGCGTAGCGGCTAGCCGACGGCCCTCCGGCGTTTGCGCGAGTTGGACAGCAGGTCGGCCTCGGCCCGGCGTCGAATCCGTTCCTTGACTTCGACGGTGTGGTCGAACCCCTCGGATATGCAGCGGCGGTGAGTGAGGCACAGGTTTTCGAGCGCCTCCGCAGTCCCCGACAATATCTGCTCGACCTTCGGCCCGAGGTCGTGCCCGTCGGGAAGATCGAACCGCATCGGCCGGCGGCAGCGGCGGCAGTCGTCGCCGTCACGCTGTCGCAAGGACTGAAGGCGCTGCGCCTGTTGCTCGCGGCGGAACTTCCACGGATTGACGAACTTGACGATGGCTGAACTCATGCAATTCAGCTTAAACGCCAGTGCTTACCGTCTGGTTAGCTATGGCGTCTTGTCGACCGACGTGGAGTGCGACGCCTTGACGGCCTTGGCGGCGATGGCGGCTTTTTCTTTCGCCTCGCGGCGTTTCTTCGCCTCGAGATAGAGCTGGTACTCGGTCGGCTGGGGATCGGTGATGAACATGCTGCCGACCTCCTCGCCCCTCGCCAGGCGCTGCGCCATCTCAGCCGCAGTCGCCACGGCGCCGAGCAGATTGACCATCGGCGCGTCAATGCACGGCGCCGGTCCGACGACCCCGCAGCTGTGATCTTTCAGATTCTCGGGCGGCTTCGGCCGTCCGGCAAGCGCCTGCTTTTTCTCTCGCCGCGCTTCGAGCACATCCGGGTCGATTCGGTACCCTTGAGGCTTCGGTGCACAGATGACGATCTGGCTGGTGTTCGGATCCGGTATAGTCGGCGAGCATGCCGGTTCGATGTTCCGCTGTTCCTTCGCGGACGGATGATCCGGCGAGGGAGGGACGCCTGGCGATTGGCCGATCAGAGCTGCAGCAGCGATCACTCCGAGTGGCATGGCGTAGGTTCTGTCCCTGCCGACCTTGCGACCCGATGAACGTTATGCCCCATAACGGCACGGCTTTCGCAGGTTGCGGAACTAGCAGCTGTGCAGATGGTTAATTTTTTGTTAACGGCGGCCTCTCGGAGGAGATGCTGAATGAAAAGCATTATTCTTGCGGCGGCCACTTGCGTGGCGGCCATAGCGTTGTGCGCCGGAACGGCGCAATCCGAAACGACCCACGGCGGAAGCATCGGCCGGACCCCTCACCGCCTCACGCGAATCTTCGGTGACCCGGCGCAGACAAGCTGCGGCGGGTCGGGCTCACGCCACACGGTCGTCGTCTGCGGCGATGGGGTAGGCGGTTGGTATGGCGGCGAATGGGCGCTGTACAATAACCGCACTTGGGAAGCCGACAGCTACAACGACTGGTGGCACGATCGCCCCGAGCGCGCCTATCCGGCGTGGATGCGGCGCAATCAGGATTGTGCGCGGCAGTGGTACAGCGGCGATACCCTGACCTGCTAATCTGACCGGGTTGCCGGCGAGCCGCCGTCGCCTTTGCGGAAGTCTTTCTGGGCTTCCTGGAACCAGCCCTTCGGCGCTACGCCCTGCTCACGTTCAGTCTGTTTCTGCGCGTGCATAGGCTGTGCGCCGGGCCAGGCGATGACCATGATCCCGACGGCGAGGATTGCGAGCGCCGCAATGAGCGCCAGAAAGGGGATCGTGCTGAGCAGGAGGCGCGGACTCTCGGGCTGCGTTCGTCCGCGATCCTCCCGCTTTCGTCGAGCCGTACGGCGACGGGCCATCGCGCCAAGATAATCGTCCGCGCGAGTCCACCTCTGGAACTCCGGCGGTGCGAGTTCGCCCTTGTTATTCATGCACTTAGATTGCGCCTCGAGTGGCGCGGAAGCAATATCATTCCGCGCTTTTCGTGTCGTGCCTTATTCTCCGATCGGCTCGCCGCTCTGCTCCTGTTCGAAGAGGTCGGCAACCACGTCGCCGCGAGCCGTTAGCCGAACCTTGTCGCCCTCGACTTCGGCGACGAGTCCCCGCGGAATGTAATGATGATGCTCTTCGTGCGCGACGCCGCTGTCAGCGCGGATGAGCTTGATTCGATTTTCTTCGACCCGGTCGACGGTGCCCAAATGCACGCCGTCCGCACCGATCACTTCCATATGCTCGCGAATGTCTTCGAAGCCGCTCATCTTCATCTCCTTCGGGATGCGCGCGCCTCTAACGCTCCGGCAAGTCACTGGGATGCACGCCGCGTTGCGCGCTTACGCCTGTTTGACGCACGAGTCATCGGTCGGCCCTGCTTGTGGGGCCCGGCGGGGCCGCCTAAGTCCCCGCCATGGCTGATGTCCGAACGACCACGCTTCCCGACGCGCAGACCGCTCCGGAAGCGCCGCCCTCTCCCACTCATGTAGCAATCAGGCGGGAGGATTATCGGCCGCCCGACTGGCTGGTCCCCGAAGTCCGGCTGGAGTTCGACCTCGGCGCCGACCGGACGCGAGTTCGAGCTACGCTCGGCGTCGAACGCAACGGCGATCACGGGCGACCGCTGCGGCTCGACGGCGACGAGGTTCGACTGCTGTCGGTGAAGCTGGACGGCAATGAGGCCGCCTATCGCGTCGATGGCGAGCAGCTGGTGATCGAAGTCCAGGGGAAGCGCGCGACGATCGAGACCGAGGTCGAAATCAACCCGGCCGCCAACACGAAACTCATGGGCCTTTATGCGTCGGGCGGGATGCTCTGCACGCAGTGCGAGGCAGAAGGGTTCCGCCGGATCACATATTTCCCTGATCGGCCCGACGTCCTTTCCAAATATCACGTCCGAATGGAGGGGGACGCCGAGCGCTTCCCCATTCTGCTGTCCAACGGAAACCGAGTCGCCGAAGGCGAAGCGGCAAACGGCCGTCACTGGGCCGAGTTCGAAGATCCGTTCCCGAAGCCCTGTTATCTGTTCGCGCTGGTTGCGGGCGACCTGAAGGCCAACCGCGACAGCTTCGCGACCATGTCGGGCCGCAACGTCGACCTCTTCATCTGGGTTCGCGAAGCCGACCTGCCGAGGACCCAGCACGCCATGGAAAGCCTGAAACTGGCGATGGCGTGGGACGAGAAGGTCTACGGACGCGAATACGACCTCGCCCAGTTCAACATCGTCGCCGTGTCGGACTTCAACATGGGGGCGATGGAGAACAAGAG
>JBKPJK010000127.1:0-2631 GCA_046730635.1 Pseudomonadota bacterium
GGCGGGCGCAGGCGGTGCGCCCGCGTCGCCTTTGATCATGCCGGCAGCGACGGCATACATCTTCGCACGCAGCGATTTGAGTTCGGCTTCCGCCCGCGCGCGAATTTCCTGGCGGCTCAGGGTCGAATTGAGGGCGAGGCGCAATTTTTCGTCGTAGAGCGCAGGGCCGATCCGTTCGTTGCCCCTGGCGCTCGGAACGAGAGTCTTGTCGAGCCACTGCTGATGCTCAGCAACTGCAGCCCTAGCCGCGCTCGCGGCCTTGTCCAGCCGCGCCTGCTCGGCGGGCGATAGCGCGGCCTTCTGCTTGACGATGTCGTCGATCAGAGAATTGAGGCCCGCATTCTGTTTCGCCGCGGTTTGCGCATGGATGAGCGGGACGCGCGCTGGAACGAGCGCCTCTCGCGATTGGCGAAGGTAGGTGGGCAATCCTTCGAGCCGCCCGGTCGCCGACCGCAGCCTCTCGGCAAGCGGTGCGAAATCCCGCGACATCAGGCCGAACAAGGCGGTGCCCTCGGGACCCGAATATGTCAGTGGGTCCCACGCCCAATCCTGCAACCGCTCATCGCTGAAAATGAGATAGTCGAGTTGGTCCTTGAGAAGGATTGCGTCGACCTGGTGCTCGCGGCTGAGCTTCTGGCGATCGAACCTCGCGAGCTCCGCGAGCGATCGCTCGGCAAATGTGCGGCGCGCCGCACGTCCGGCGGACGACACATCCGTCATCATCGCATCGTAGCGATGCTCGCCCAATTGCGTCGCATAGATGGGATCGAGCTTTACATATTCATCGACGATACGATCGCCGAACGCTTCGAAGCGCGTATCTTCGCTGGTCGCGGCCGAAGTTGCGGGTGTGGCGGCAACCGGTGTCGCTATCGCAGCGACCCCCATCGCAAGTGCAGTCAAGAATCGCATCAAGAATCCCCCGATTGAACGAGGGGACGCTGCGCGCGGCCACGGTCGTTGTCCAGCCGCCGCGGCCAGATCAGGCGATCGCGGCGGCCCGTTCGCGAATGCGGCGCTCGAGGATCGACAACGGCATGGCGCCCTCGCGCAGGATCTCATGGAACTGCTTTATGTCGAACTTCGGCCCGAGCGCTTTCTGCGCTTCGGCGCGAGCACGCGTCCACGCGGTGTGACCGACCTTGTAGCTGCATGCCTGGCCGATCATCGTGCAATAGCGCTCCACCTCGCGCTGCGAGCGCGGTCGAGCGAAACCCGTCGTTTGCACCATATAGTCGGTCGCCTGTTCGCGGCTCCAGCGCTTGGTGTGGATGCCGGTGTCGACGACGAGCCGCGCCGCGCGGAACAGGAAGGACTGGAGGAAGCCTGCGCGGCCGAGCGGATTGTCGGCGTACACGCCGAGTTCGTCCGCAACCTGCTCCGCATAAAGTGCCCAGCCTTCGGAATAGGCCGAGAAGAAGCCGAGCTTGCGCAGCGTCGGGATGTCCTTGGATTCCTGCGAAATGCTGATCTGCAGGTGATGACCCGGCACGCCCTCGTGGTAGCTCAGCGTCGGCAGCGTATATTTCGGCCAGTCGCCGAGATCCTTGAGATTGATGAAGTAGATCGCCGGCCGCGAACCATCCAGAGCGGCGCGGCGATAATATCCGTTCGAGGCGCCGTCCTGGATTTCCGGTGGGACGCGGCGGATTTCGAGTGGCTGGTTCGGCAAGGTGGCGAAGTCGCGTGGCAGGCGAGTGTACATGTCCTTGACGCCCGCATTCAGGCCAGCCAGCAGTTCTGCCCGACCGGCGTCACTGTCGGGATACAGCTGCGACGGCGTGCGATTGAGTGCGGCGAGACGCTCGCCGACGCTGCCTTGCGTGTAGCCCTGGCTCTTCAAAATCTTGTCGAGCTCGGCACCGATCTCGGCCACCTGGGCAACGCCCATTTGATGGACCTCGGCCGGCGAGAAATTTGTCGTCGTCGCTTCGCGAAGCGCTTCGGAATAAATTGCGTCGCCATCGGGCAGGCGCCATGCCCCGTCGCCAGGCTTCGATGTCGGCCTCAGCTTTTCCATCGCCGAAATCTGACGGTCGAGCGCAGGATAGACCGACTTCGCGACAATGTCGGTCGCGCGTCTCTGCCAGTCGCCGGCGATGTTCTTTTCGGCGGTGCGCTTCACAATGGAATCGACCATCGAGCTCTTGTCGGCAGGGACCTCGCGCAACTTGCGCATTTGGCCCAGCGCGAGATCGATGGACCAACCCGGTGCGAGGAAGCCACGTGCCGCCTGCGCGCGCTGCTCGGCCGTGTCGTTGTCGAGGGTCGTCGCGAACTGCCCAAGGCGCGAGAGATAGGCTTCGGCGTCTGCCGTATTGTCGATCGTGTGAGAGGTGTTGAGGAAGTCGGGGGTGCCGAAATAGGCGCCGCCCTGCTGCGTGATCGGATAGGGTCGCTGGGCGGAATCTATGCCCCAGCGGCTCGGCGCGACCGTATTGGTTTCAAGCGAATAGAGCACAACCTCGCGATTGAGTTTCGCGGCGTCCGAAAGAGTTGCCGCGCTGATCGCCTTCAGCTCGGCGATTGCGCGACGGTCGCGGGCCAGGTCCTTGGAGCGCTGCACGGGCGCCGGATCGGTTTCGAGCTTCGATTTCAACGCGGCATTTGGTCCCTTGTCGAGACCGAGGG
>JBKPJK010000128.1:0-3966 GCA_046730635.1 Pseudomonadota bacterium
CGCTTTTCGCTTGTCCCGCGAGGCTTTCGCCCTGCCGAATTGTTGCAGTGCAGCGTGCGTTTCACAGGAACGGCCATAAGCCGCTGAACGTTTTCCCCTCAGTAATCACGGCCGGCGATTTCGCCGACCTAAGCCCCTGGAGGACGAACATGGCATATGACCGGCACGACATGCGGGACGCTCCGCGCGATGAACGTTCCCGATGGTCCAGCGACCGTTACGAGAACCGAGGCGGCGGAGACCGCGATGAGCGCGGCTTCTTCGAGCGCGCCGGCGATGAGGTCGCCTCGTGGTTCGGCGACGAGGATGCCGAGCGCCGCCGCCGTGAGGACCGGATGCGGGACGAGCGCGAAGGCGGCTGGAGCACGCAGCATCGCGGCTCGGGCGGAGGCGATTACGATCGCGGCTATGCCCGCGACCGGGAACGCGAACGCTTCAGCAGCTCCAACCGCGACCGCGGTGGACCCTGGATGGGCGGCGGACGCGATGACGACCGCGGATTCCGCGATCGCGGCTGGGAACGCGGAGAGCGTGGCTATTCCGCGAGCGAACGCGACTACAATCCCTCGTCGCGGCGCGAGCTTGGCGGAGGCCGCGATCGCAGCTTTGGCGGCGACCAGGATCGCGAACGTAATTACCGGCCGATGACCGGCGACTACGGCCGTAGCCGGGATCACGAGTCCGAGCAGTTCTTCGCGGCCAGCGGCGTCGGCCGAGGCGAACGCGGATTCGGCGATTACGACCGCCAGGCCCGCAATGAGCGGGATCGCTCCGACAGCGAGTGGGGCCGCGACCCCTATCGGCGGACCAGCCGCGCCGGGACTTCGGACTGGTCCGACCGCTCACGTCACGAGGACCCGCACTACAGCAACTGGCGGAGCCGCCACATGAGCGAGCTCGACCGCGACTATGACGACTATCGTCGCGAGAACCAGTCGCGCTTCGAGGACGATTTCGCCGGGTGGCGCGAACGGCGGCAGCAGAAGCGCGGTCTTCTCGGCCAGATCCGCGAGCATATGGAAGTCGTCGGCAACGACGACGAGCATGTCGGCACGGTCGACAAGGTCGCCGGCGATCGGATCATCCTGACCAAGTCGGACCCGGAAAGCGGCGGCGCGCATCATTCGCTGAGCTGCTCGGACATCGACAAGGTCGAGGGCGACCGCGTCATCCTCGATTGCTCGGCCGAGCAGGCCCGTCAGCGCTGGCGCGACGAGCGCGGCAGTCGCGCCCTGTTCGAGCGCGAGGACCAGGGCGAGATGGGCCCAGGCATGCTCGATCGCAGCTTCGAAGGCACCTATCGCCGCTAGGCGATGGAGAGCTGAGCCCTTGCCAGAAGGGGCTGCATGAGACCCGGCGGTGCCGTCCCCTTCGCCGCCGGGTCTTTCTTGTGCCGTGTACGCGGCTTATGGCCGCCTTGATCAGGAGGAAGACGATGGCCCGCGCCTGGCACCTCAAGAGCCGCCCGCAAGGAACGCCGACGGACGATAATTTCGAGCTCAAGACGATCGAGCTTCCACCCCTCGCCGACGGCACGATCCGCGTCCGCAACCACTGGCTCTCCGTCGATCCTTACATGCGCGGGCGCATGAACGACGTTAAGAGCTACGTGCCCGCGTTCGAGGTCGGGGCACCGATGGACGGCGGAGCGATCGGCGAAGTCGTCGAAAGCAAAGCCGACGGCTTCCAGCCCGGCGACCTGGTGCAGCACATGTCCGGCTGGCGGGACGAGGCGGTCGTTGCGGCGCGAACCGCCAACAAGCTTCCGGATCTGGGTGCACCGCCGGAGCGATACCTCGGCGTTCTCGGCGTGACGGGCATGACCGCTTACTTCGGGCTGCTCGACGCCGCATCGGCCAAGCAAGGCGATATCGTGTTCGTCTCGGCCGCCGCAGGCGCTGTCGGAAGCGTCGTCGTTCAGGTCGCCAAGGCCAAGGGGATGACGGTCATCGGATCGGCGGGTGGCGCGGAGAAATGTGAATTCGTCCGCTCGCTCGGCGCGGATCACGTGATCGACTACAAGTCCGGGCCAATCGTGAAATCGCTCGCCGCGGCAGCTCCCGACGGAATCGACGTCTATTTCGACAATGTCGGCGGCGATCACCTCGATGCTGCATTCGCGCTGGCGCGCAACAATGCGCGTTTCGCGATCTGCGGGATGATCGAGGGCTACAACAAAGCCGAGCCGCAGGCCTATCGCTTCATCATGCGGATCATTGCCGCGCGCATCCGCCTCAAAGGCTTCATCGTCTTCGATTATTTCCCGCGCATGGCCGAGTTTTACGCCGAAATGGGGCCCTGGCTGGCGAGCGGCACAGTCAAATCACGCGAGACCGTGGTCGAAGGCCTCGAGAGCATGCCCGACGCCTTTCTCGGCCTGTTCAAGGGCGAGAACACCGGAAAGATGCTGATCAAGCTCTAGAGCGACTTGCAGGCCGCCGGATTGCCGCTCTGGTAGCCGGTCCTTAGCGCGTTCATCCGCTGCGCCGAAGTGCCGTGGGTGAAGCTCTCCGGGACGACGACGCCCTGCGACTGCTTCTGAAGCGTATCGTCGCCGATCGCTTCGGCAGCGCGCATTCCCTCTTCCAGATCGCCCTGCTCCATGATCGAGCCTTGTGCGTCGCGCGCGTTCGCGGCCCACACTCCCGCATAGCAGTCGGCCTGCAGCTCGACCTTGACCTGGATGGCATTGCCTTCCGTTTCGCTCGCGCGTGCCTGGAGGTTGTGCGCCTGGTCGAGCGTGCCCTCCAGATCCTGGACGTGATGGCCGACCTCATGCGCGACCACATAGGCCTGGGCGAAATCGCCCGGCGCGCCAAATCGCTGTGAGAGCTCGTTGAAGAAGCTCGGATCGATGTAGATCTTCTTGTCGTCGGGACAGTAGAACGGACCCATTGCGGCCTGGGCCGCGCCGCAGCCGGACTGAGTACCGCTCGTGTAGGCGACCATCGTCGTCGGGACGTATCGCTGGCCGCTCTTGGCGAAGAGCTCTCCCCACGTCTGCTCGGTCGAGCCAAGTACGCGCGTGAGGAATTCCTTGGTTTGCGGGGGCAGCCGGGACTGACCTGCCGATTGCGAAGTCGGCGCAGTGGTTGTCGGGCCGCCGGGGACGAGCCCGCCGCCTCCTCCACCAAGCTGGGTCAGCACACAATAGCCCAGCAGCAGGATGATCACGCCGACGATGCCGAAGCGGCTCATGACGAGCGGCAGCAGGCAGCCGAGCGCGTTGCCGCCACCCCCGCCGAATCCGAAGCCGCCGCCCTGGCCGGTACGGTCTTCGAAATTGCTGCTTTCGGGTTCGCCGCCTAACCGCATGCCGCTCTCCTGTTGTTGGGGCCCCAATGCGCGAGACTCGGCGGTGGTTGCAAATACGCCATCGCCGCGCCTAGCGCGCCTGCAAAGGAGGAATCATGATTCTCGAGGGCAAGGTCGCATTGGTAACCGGTTCGACGTCGGGCATCGGCCTAGCAATTGCCAAGGCGCTGGCCGCTGAGGGCGCAAAGCTGATGATCAACGGCTTCGGCGATCCGGCGGAGATCGAGCGCGAATGCAAGGAGCTCGGCGCGATCCATGACGGCGCCGACTTGTCCGACGCCGGCGCCATAGAGCGCATGATGACGCGCTGCGCCGAGGAACTCGGCGGGCCCGATATCCTCGTGAACAATGCGGGCATCCAGCACGTGTCTCCGGTCGAGGATTTCCCGCCGGAAAAGTGGGAAGCCATTCTTGCGATCAACCTCACGGCCGTATTCCACACGAGCCGGCTCGCGATCCCGGCGATGAAGCGAAAAGCCTGGGGCCGGATTATCAACACGGCGAGTGCGCACAGTCTTGTCGCTTCGCCCAACAAGTCGGCTTACGTGGCCGCGAAGCATGGGGTCGCGGGCTTCACCAAGACCGTGGCCCTGGAAACCGCTCAGAGCGGGATCACGGTCAACTGCATCTCGCCCGGATATGTTTGGACGC
>JBKPJK010000129.1:0-4301 GCA_046730635.1 Pseudomonadota bacterium
GGCCCAAACGGCGTAGCGGCTGCGCATCAGGAGCAGGATCGCGCCGAGAAGGCCGCCCCACACGCCGAGCGCCCAACCGACCTTCGCGTAGAGCGGGAAGGTGTCCATCCAGGCGAGCGCCACGGCCGGATCGGTCGTGGGCATCGCGGACTTGATGTAGTCCTCGTTGCGCATGTTGCTCATCGTGTAATCGTAGGCACCGAAGCAATTCCATAAGAGCGCCAGAGCTCCGACGATCCAAAGATGCGCCGGCGTTCGTGCGGACACGGCTTGTTGCATGTCTCTTCTCCCCCGCCGCGAATGTCACGCGGCCGGAACGATCAGGCTCCGAATTCGCGTCCCCGTCAAGCGATTGTGAACTCTTGGCTTATTGACTGACGACAATCGGGCGCTTCAGCATCTTGCCGAGCGCATCGGCGAGCGATTCCAGCTCGTAGGGCTTCTGCAGCACGGGGAAGCCGTGCGTGCCGGCGATTTGCTCGCTGTAGCCGGTCGTCAGAAGGATCGGCAGTTCGGGGAACCGGTCGCGCACCTTGCGCGCGAGCTCGATGCCGCTGATGCCGCCAGGCATTACGACGTCGGAAAAGATGACCTTGGGTTTCTCTCCGCCCGCAAGCCTGTCCAGCGCTTCCTTGGCGCTATGCGCGACGACCGTCTCGAAGCCGAGTTCGTCGAGCATGCCTGCAGCAAGCTCGGCTACGAGGGTGTCGTCCTCCACGATCAGCACGCGGCCGAGAGCGTGCACGCCGTTCGCCTTGCTTTCCGCATGCGTCGCTCCGCGGCTTGCCGGCAGATAAAGCGTAAAGGACGAGCCCTTGTCGATTTCCGAGTCGACCGTGACTCCGCCGCCAATCTGCTTGGCGAAACCGAACACCTGGCTGAGGCCGAGGCCAGTGCCTTCACCGAAGCTCTTGGTGGTGAAGAAGGGCTCGAAAACACGCTCCATCGTTTCTGGAGACATGCCGCTGCCGGTGTCCCTGACCCGGAGCGCGACGTGCTCGCCCCTCAGGCCTTCAGGCTGGCCGTTCAGTACCACGTTTTCGGCGCTAATGCGGAGCTTGCCGCCGTCCTTCATGGCGTCCCGGGCATTGAAGGCCAGGTTGAGGATTGCGAGCTCGAGCGCGCCGGCATCCGCGTCGACCGGCCACAGCTGGTCGGAAATCTCGGTGACGAGCTCGATGTCGCTCCGCAGCGATGGCCGGACGAGGGTGGTGACATCCCCCATGAAGTCCTTGAGGTCGATCTGCCTGATCTCGAGCTGCTGCGCCCGGGCAAAGGCCAGTAGCTGCTTTGTGAGGCCTGCTCCCCGCTGCGCCGAATTGCGGATGCCGTCTAGCATTCGCTTCAGCTTCTCCGGGTCGGCGACATTGCGGAGAGCGAGGTCCGCGGCTCCCAGGATTGCGGTCAGCAGGTTGTTGAAGTCGTGGGCGAGGCCTCCGGTCAGCTGGCCCAGCGCTTCCATCTTCTGCGAACGGAACAGCTGTTCGCGCGATTCCTCCAGCCGAAGCTGCGCCTCGCGCTTCTCAGTCTGGTCGCGCGTGATCTTGGCGAAGCCGATGATCTTGCCGTCTTCGTCCTTGATCGCGTCGATCACCACGCTCGCCCAGAAGCGTGTGCCGTCCTTACGCACGCGCCACCCTTCGGCTTCGTAGCGGCCCGTCTCGCGCGCGGTTTCCAATGCGCGCTTCGGCACGCCGGCATCAAAATCGTCGGGGGTATAGAAACGGCTGAAATGCTGGCCGATGATTTCGTCCGGCGAATAGCCCTTGATACGTTCGGCGCCGGCGTTCCAGTTGGTCACTCGCCCTTCGGGGTCGAGCATGTAAATGGCGTAGTCGGTCACGCCCTGGATGAGGATCCGGAAGCGCCGCTCAGCCTCGAGAAGGGCGTGCTGCGCCTCGCGCTGCTCGGTCATGTCTCGCGTGATCTTGGCGAAGCCCAGCAGCTTCCCGTCTTCGCCGTTGATGCGGTCCACTACGACGCTCGCCCAGAAACGAGTCCCATCCTTGCGGACTCGCCAGCCTTCACCCTGAAATTTGCCTTCCTTCCTCGCGGTTTCAAGCACCCGCTCCGGTACGCCGGCCTCGCGGTCTTCGTCGGTATAGAATTTGGAGAAATGCTGACCGACGATCTCTTCGGTCTGGAAGCCTTTGATGCGCTCGGCGCCGACATTCCAGCTGGTCACGTTGCCTTCCGGGTCCAGCATGTAGATCGCGTAATCGACGATCGACTGAATGAGCAGCTTGAATGGGTCGTCGGTAAGCACGTTGTCCACTAGTCCCGAACCCCCTCCGGGCGCCGCAAGGTGCGACATGCCGGAACACTTAACACCTGAACGTTGACGCGGTTGCACGAACGAAACGAACGGCGGGCGTGTTACGGATAAAACACAAGCGGAATCAATGTCCGTTCCATCTCAGCGATGTTCCGCCGCCAGCCGGCTCATGAGTATGGCTGCGCGCTTGGCCTGCTTGAAGATCGACGGCACGTCCACGGCCTCGTTCGCAGTGTGCGAACCGACGCTCGAGGGGCCTAGGCCGACCAGCCCCGAGACGTCCTTCGCGACGAAGCTGATGTCGCCCGCGCCTCGTTCCGCAGGGTCGAGCTCGCCCATTTGCGGCAGCCCCATGTCGGCATTGACCGTGTTGAGCCGAGCCAGAAGCGTTCGATTGGCCGCCGTCGGCGGCATCGGGGGGTAGCGGCCCTCGAAGCTGATTTCGGCCTTCGCTCCGGGGAGCGACTGCCCGACGATCGCACGCATCTTCTCCTGGGTCCGCGCGATCTGCTCTTCGCTGATCGCTCGAAGGTCGCCGCGCGCCACCGCCGTCGCAGCGACGATATTCGTCTTGCCGGTCGCTTCGAGCCGGATCTGCCCGGCATCCAGCGTCGCGCTCTGGCCGCCACCGATCAGCCCCACATTGTAGGTCAGCTTGTCCTCGGGAAGCTCGCGACGGAACTGATCCAGGATGCGCGCCAGTTCGTAGATCGCGCCGTAGCCTACGCCGGGCGCGCCGATACCGCTGGAATGGGCGCTGCGGCCGGTGACGGTCACCATCCAGCTGCCGGCGCTGCGCCGGGCGATGGAACCCATGTCGCGGCCGTCCTTGGTCGAAAGATCCTCGAAGTCGAGCGCCGCGTCGGCCTTCTTACCCTCGGCGATCAGGTCCCGGCGGGAAATGGATAGCGGATCGCCGGCGTCCTCCTCGTCGCCGGTCATCACCACCGTGATGTTGGCGTTCTTCAGGGTTCCGGCCGCCTGCATCCCGCGAAGCGCAGCGACGATCACCGCGATCCCGCCCTTGTCGTCGCCGGAGCCTGGGCCATGGGCCATGTCCCCTTCACGGGCCCAGCGCTGGAACGGTGAGTCCGGCTCAAAGACGGTGTCGAGATGGGCGATGAGGAGCAGCCGCTTGCCGCTGCTGCTGCCGACGTGACGCGCAACCAGATGACCCGCTCGGCCGGCGGCCTTCATCTCTATCCACTCTGTTTTGAAGCCCAGTTGCCGGAATTCCGGCTCGACCATGTCGCGCACCGCCCGAACGCCGGCGAGGTTCAAGGTGCCGCTGTTCTGATCGACCCAGCGCTGGAGCATGGCGGTCGTCCGCTGCTGCTCCGCGTCGATGGTGCGGATCATAGCCTGCTCGGCGGAGGTCAGCGCAGCGGAGGCGGGAGTTGCCGCGATCGAAGCGGCGAGGAACGCAAACACGATTCGTGATCTCATAGGCGCTGATTAGCGTCGGACTTCTCGCTCGTCATCTTGATCCGGATCAGGCTCGAGACCGTCGGTGTGGTTCGTTCGCTTTCCTACAACATACCTATTTGGTTACTTCGCCACGACTCGGAAGGAGGAGTGATGCAACAGTCTTTGAACGTCGACACACTCATCGACGGATTGATCGATCGCGAGGGGGGCTATGTCAGCCACCCGGCGGACAAGGGCGGGCCGACCTGCTTCGGGATCACCGAAGCGGTTGCTCGGGCCCAGGGTTACGCAGGACCGATGCGGGAGCTTCCGCGCGATGAGGCCTCGAGAATCTACAGGCGCCTGTACTGGCTCCGTCCCGCCTTCGACCGGGTTGCAGAACGCAGCATGTCCGTGGCCGCCGAGCTCTTTGACACCGGCGTCAACATGGGACCCGCGGTGGCAGTCACCTTCCTTCAGCGCGCTTTGACTGCGCTGAACCGCAATGGGCATGACTATCCCGACCTCCTCCCAGACGGCCGGATCGGCGAGCAGACCCTCGCTGCCCTCGACGCATTCCTTACCATGCGGGGGAAGAGCAAGGGTGAGACCGTACTCC
>JBKPJK010000130.1:0-3336 GCA_046730635.1 Pseudomonadota bacterium
GTGCAGCGCCGGCGCGGTGTTCACGGCCCCGAACCCCAAGTGGAGGCACAAGCTGCGGGTCGGCTTCAACCTGCCCAACGGGCTCGGTCTCTCGGGTCAATGGCGCTACTATGGAAGCGTCAAGAACGACACGCTTAGCGAAGACGCCGACCTCAACCTTTCGCCGACCGGACCGCACAGCAATCCGAACGACGCGAAGATCCCGGCGCAGAGCTTCTTCGATCTGGCACTGAATGCTCGCCTGACCGACAAGTACAGTTTCCGGGTCGGCGCGAACAATATCTTCGACAAGGAGCCGCCTGTCGTCGGCAGCAGCGTGAGCGCCAACGGCAACACCTTCCCGCAGATGTACGACTCGCTGGGTCGTTTCCTCTTCGCAGGTGTGACGGTCGACTTCTAAGCGAAGCCGATAGAACACAGGACGGCGGGTCTCCCCGGAGGCCCGCCGTTTTGCTTTGCGGGCGATACCAAGAGGTGCACTGCCGAGGCCATTTGCCTTAGCGGTGGAAACTTGCATGATTCAGGCCATGGACGATGAGACGACCGAGCAAGCCGCGGACCGCGCAGCGGCGTCCGGCGACTTTGTTGGAGCCCGGTCGATGCTCGAGCGCGCGGTGGAGACTGACGCCAGCAGCTCCGAACTATGGATGAAGCTCTCGGCGATGCGCAAGGCGTCCGGCGACATCCATGGCGCGCTTGCAGCGGTCGATCGCAGTCTTGCAATCCAGCCGCTGGATTTCGCCGCGCTCCTCTATCGGGCAATCCTTCTGGAGGCGCTTGGCGAACCCCAAACGGGCGAAGCATTTGGACAGGCCCTCGCCCAAGCCCCACCGGAAGACCAAATTCCGCCGCCAATGCGGTCGACCGTGCATCACGCTCGGGCCCGCTGGACCGAATATCAAGCAAGCCGAGAACAGCGTCTACTGCGCGCGCTTCCACTCGGTCTGAATGCCGCAGAGCGACAACGATCGGAAAGGTTCGCCTCGAACATTTCGCGCCGCACGCGCCACTTCCATCAGGAACCGACGGACTTCCACTATCCCGGCATGCCTGAGATTGAATTCCACGACCGCAGCGCCTTTCCGCAACTGGCGGTGCTGGAAGGTGCAACGGCGGATATCCGCGCCGAGTTCGACGCGCTCATCGCGGCCGAGGCTGCGGAGATGGTGCCGTACATCCAGTACCCGGATCGCGTGCCGCTGCGGCAGTGGAAGGCTTTGAACAAGAGCAGGGACTGGACCGCGATCCACCTGCTGCAGAATGGGCAACGGGTCGAAGCGAACGCACGGCACTGCCCACATACGATGGCGGTGTTGGACAGGCTGGATCAACCGCGTGTAGCCGGAGCGTCGCCCAACGCGATGTTCTCGCTGCTTGCGCCGCGGACCCGCATTCCTCCGCACACGGGCGTCGCCAACATCCGACTCGTCTGCCACCTGCCGCTGATCGTTCCACCCGATTGCGGCTTCCGCGTCGGCGGCACGACGCGCGATTGGCGTGTCGGTGAAGCGTTCGTGTTCGACGACACCATCGAGCACGAAGCGTGGAACGACAGTGACCAGCTAAGAGTGGTCTTCATTTGCGATCTCTGGGCACCCGCGCTCAGCGCGACCGAGCGACAATCTGTCGCCGCGATCATCGCAGCCAGTGGGCCGAGCTTTGCGGGCGCATGAGCGATACGCGGAACCCAACCGTCGATCCCGCACGAGTGCTCGACAGCGCAATCGAGGCGCTAAACCGCGGCGACTCCGATCTGCCTCTTGACGATGTTGAGCGGGCACTTCGAGTTGCGCCCTCCGACTATCGGCTGTGGCATATCAAGGGCCTGATCCATCGCGAACAGGAACGACGCGAGCTCGCCATTCCGGCGCTCGCACGGGCGGTCGAGTTGGCGCCGACCGAGCCGCTCGTGGTGCACGGATATGCGCGAACGTCTCTCGAGGCGGGTCTTCCGAGCGTCGAGCTTTTTGCCCGGGCTCTCAAGCTCGCGCCGTCGAACATGGAAGTTGTGAAGGGTCTGATTTCCGCGCTCGTGGCTGAAGGAAAGATCGAGGAAGCGATCGAAGGATTGGATTCGGTGCTCCGGAGGTCTCCGCTCTGGACCGATGGACATGTTCTTCTGGCAAGCCTGCGTTGGACCACCGGCGAGCGCGAGGGGTTCACGCGAAGTTTCGATGAGGCTCTCCGGGCGCATCCCAGCAGCCTCGAGCTCCGACGCGAGCAGACCGTCGCGCTGCTTCATGCAGAACAGTATGACGAGGTACTCCGCCGCATAGAGCAAGGCCGAAGCATGTTCGGCCCACAACCGCTATTTACCTTGCACGAAGCCGTGGTTCGTTCCGAAACGCGCGATACGGAGACGGCTGACCGCCTGTTTGCGGAACTCGAGGCGCTCGGCGAGCCGCACATCGAGTTGCGTTTGCTGCGACACCTTCTGCGCGCTGGCCGCCCAGAGCAGGCGTCGGCCGTGCTCGACGGGCGCCTCGATACGCCGGAGCAGGACATGTTCTGGCCCTACGCGTCATCCGTCTGGCGGCTTACGGGCGATCCGCGCGCCGAATGGCTTGAGGGCGACGAGCGCCTCGTGGGTGTGTCGGACCTGCGCGAGCAGCTGCCGCCCTTGGATGACCTCGCGTCCACTCTGCGCCGGCTGCACAACCTGCGGGGCCAACCCCTCGCTCAGTCGGTGCGTGGTGGAACCCAAACCGATGGCAACCTCTTCCATCGGATCGAGCCGGAGATCGTCACCCTTCGCGAAGCCGTGCGCGGCGCCGTGGCCAAGCATGTCCGCAACCTCCCGGACTTGGATGAACGGCATCCCTCCGCCAGGGGCAAGCCACGGCAAATCCGCTTCAATGGTGCATGGTCCGTCCGGCTTGCGGGAGGCGGGCACCATTCGAACCATTTTCACTCGATGGGCTGGCTGAGCTCGGCGCTGTACATCGCTCTGCCGCCCGATCTTGGCGGTGCGGATCATGCGGGCTGGCTGACGCTCGGCGAGCCCCAGGCGGAGCTGGGCATCGACCTGCCGCCCCGCCGTGTCATCGAACCGAAGCCCGGGCGTCTGGCCCTGTTTCCCTCATGGATGTGGCACGGCACACGTCCGTTTGGCCAAGGTGAGCGCATCACCGTGGCCTTCGATGTGGCGCGCGACCGTTAGTCGAAGGATCATTGTCGGTGATGGGTGTCGGATGGTAGACGCTTCCGACGCGTATTGCTGTAAGAGGTGAACGCAATGTTGAAGTCCCTTGTCATTGCTTTTGTGAGCGTCGGGCTCGCGGCACCTGCTGCCGCCCAAATCACATTCGAAGACCCCGCGACGACGCCGAATCCTGC
>JBKPJK010000131.1:0-7554 GCA_046730635.1 Pseudomonadota bacterium
CCTTCCGAACGCTGTCCGAGAAAGGTCGCCGTATCGCAGAGAGGGCCTGAGCGGAACGGTTCGTGGGTGGAACGGTTTTTCGGCCCATGCGGTATGTTTGCATGTTCGCGTTGATCCTGGCGGGCTGCTCGAGGGGCCCCGACGCAGATCTCCAATACATCAAGCAGGCGCGGTCGCTTGGTGCCGAGTGGGCGCTGGTGAACGAGCAAGTTGCAGAGGGCAAGGTCACGAAGACCTATGCCTCAAGCATGCACAAATGGCTGCGCGAGCAGCTTCAGTCCGCCTCGAGTTCACTAACCCAATCGGACTCGCGGTACGCGATCGAGATCCAAGCCTTGCTCCACCAGCCGGACGATGCCGCGCCCGAAGAGCTTCGCGCCCACGCCGGCAAGCTCAAGCAGATCGAGGACCAGCTTGAATCCGCTTGAGCTCACGCTCGGAATCATGACGGCAGTTGGCGGCTTCGTTGACATCAGCGAGCTCGTCTTCGCCGCGAAGGCAGGTTCCACCTTCGGCTATGCGCTAATCTGGGTCTTCGCCTTCTCGACGATCGGCATCATCGTCTTTTCCGAAATGAGCGGGCGCGTCGCAGCGGTGGCCAAGCAGCCGGTCTTCAACCTGATGCGCCATCGGCTCGGCCTGAAGCTGGGACTCGTTACCCTGGCTGCGTCGATCATCAGCAACCTCATAACCTGCGCGGCGGAGGTCGGCGGCGTGTCGCTGGTGCTCAACTACCTCACAGGTGCGTCATACGCCCTAATGGCCATCGCGATGACGGCGGTGATGATCGTCTCGATCTGGGTCCTTCCATTCAAATGGATCGAACGGACCTATGGGTTGCTAGGACTCTTCATGATCGTCTTCGCCGCCGCGCTGATCGCGATCCATCCGCCGTGGGACAAGATCGCAGGAGGCTTCGTCCCCCAAATCCCAGACGGACTGAGCACCAAGGAGATGCTGACCTTCGGCTATTTCATGGTCGCGATCGTTAGCGCTGTCATGTTCCCCTACGAGGTCTACTTCTACTCATCAGGCGGGATCGAGGAGGAGTGGGGACCGAAGGATCTACTGACCAACCGCATCACCGCAATCCTCGGCATGGGCCTCGGATCGCTTCTGGCGATCGCTATCCTGTGCAGTTCCGCACAATTGTTCGGACCCGCGAACGTCGACCCCGAAATCCCGGGCACCGCGGCGCTCGAGGCGGCGATCCCGTTCGGGAAATGGGGCCTCATCCTGGCACTGCTTGGCATGTTCTTTGCGATTGCCGGCGCTGCCGTCGAAACTTGCATGGCCAATGCTTATTCGATCGCGCAATTCTTCGGCTGGACCTGGGGCCGCCATAAGAAGCCCTGGGAGGCCCCACGCTTTACCATCACGTGGATTGTGCTGTTCCTGGCGGCGCTGGCGATCGTTCTCACCGGCGTTGACGTCATGATGCTGGTCGAATTCGCGATCCTCTTCTCGATCCTCGTCCTCCCCTTCACTTACCTGCCGCTCCTGCTCCTGTCCGGCGACCGGAAGTATATGGGAGCGCAGGCGAACGGGCCGGTCTCCAAGACGCTCGGTTGGTTCTATTTCGGAGTGATCACAATCGCGGCCGTCGCGGCCCTGCCGCTGTATTTCCTCACCTCGGGTGGAAACGGATGAATCCCGACAGTCCAGTAAAGCTCGTCAGCGAGCTGCTCGACCTTCCGTTGTTCGACACGGAGAGCGTCTATTGCGGCATCGTCGACGACGTCGAATTCGATGGCGCACCCGGCAAGGCGCTGAAGCTCAAGGCACTCCTCGTCGGCCCGGGGGCTTATGCCGGCCGCCTGCCAGGCTGGATGATGCCCCTTGTGCGCAAGCTCGCCGGGGAACGACTGACGCGAGTTCCGATGGAAGAGGTGCGCAGCATCAAGTCCGCGGTCCATCTCGAGCGGCCTGGTCGCGACCTGGGTCTGCAAAAAGGCGAGGCGGCGGCGGGCAAATGGTTACCTCGCTGGGGGGCGTTGTGATGCGGCTGTCGGACCTGCGCGACAAGAGGATCAGGACGCTGGACGGCGAGACGCTCGGGCGGGTTCATGAGGTTCACTGCGAGAAAGGGCAGGTGATCGCGTTGATGTGCGGTTCCGGGAGCCTGATCGAGCGCTGGACGGCCCGGCGACAGGGGCGGCGGATCCCGTGGGAATGCGTCCGCAAGGTCGAAGCGACCCAGATCCTCGTTTCGCTCGGCCCGCCGAAGCGACCGGCTAGCGCATCTCGTAGCCGGCAAGGCACTCGGCGACCCAGCGCGCGGCCGTCAAAGCGCTGAGATCCGTGGAATCAAGCGGCGGGTCCCACTCGACGAGATCGATGACGCGCACTCGCGGATCGGAAGCGAGGCGGCGGACCGCGTGGAAAAAATCCTCCGAACTCATCCCCCCGGGCCGGGCTCCCGGCGCGGCGGGAAACTGCGAGCGATCGATCACGTCGATATCGCAATCGAGCACGATCACATCGCAATGTGATACATGATCGAGCGCGCGATCAACAGAATGTGAAATCCCGTCGCGCCGAACATCGCCGATCGTGACGACAAGGTTGCCCTTCTCGATGGCGTCGTCGTGCATCGAACGGCTGTTGGCGAAGCTTGCCAGTCCGACCTGGGCGATGTTCGCTCCGGGCAGGCCATCCTCGATCAAGGCACGGACCGGATTGCCGTTGCTGAGGCCGCCATCGAGGCCGCGCATGTCGAAATGCGCGTCGAGGGTGATCAGTCCAACGCTTTGAAGGTCGCCAAGGGCGCGGACGGCGGGGCGCGTCACGGCATTGTTGCCGCCGACGACGAGCGTCAGCGCGTGCGTCTGTGCGCTTCTGGCAACGGCCTCGACGATTGCCGGCGTTGCATCTTCGATGCTGAGGTTCGCGACGCCGACGTCCCCGCAATCGGCGACGCGCGCGGCCAGTTCGCGTCGCGTCTCGACGTCATAGCGCCCGATCCGGCGAAGGGTTTGACGAAGCACGCCAGGCGCCAGGTCGCAGCGTCCCGGCGTCACGGAACCGGCCGCCAGTGGAACCCCGAGCAGCGCTACCGGCGCATCGCCATGGTCCGGCGAAACGAGATCGGAGAGATTGGGCCAGCCTGCCATGGCTTTGACGCTAGCAGCAGTGCTCGCCTAAGGCGACGCACATGTGGGACCGGCTGCTCGTCGACTGCAACATTGCGACTTTGGAGGAGCGGCCGGGCAACTCGCTCGGCCTGATCGAGAATGGGGCGATCGGAATCGCGGACGGCAAGGTCGTTCGCGTCGGCAAGCGTACCGAGCTTGCCGGTTTTCGCGCGAAGGAAGTCGTCGCGCTCGCCGGCGCTTGGGTCACTCCGGGCTTGATCGACTGTCACACGCACCTGGTGTTCGGGGGCACGCGCGCCGACGAGCATGCGATGCGTCGCGCCGGCGCGACCTATGAGGAGATCGCGAAGGCGGGCGGCGGGATCGCCTCGACCGTGGCGAGAACCGCTGCCGCCACCGACGAGGAGCTGCTCGAGCAGAGCCGGCGACGGCTGCAGGCGTTGATGCGCGGCGGGTGCACGACGGTCGAGGTGAAGACCGGCTACGGTCTCGATCCGGAAAGCGAGATGCGCCTCCTGAGGATCGCCGCGCGATTGGGCGACAACGAAGCCGTCCGGATCGTGCCGACGCTGCTGGCGCTTCATGCGCTGCCGCCGGATCAGCGCGATCGCCGGGCTCATTACGTCAGCGAGATCGTCGACAGACTGATACCCGAAGCCGCAAAGTCTGGGCTGGCGACAAGTGTCGACGCGTTCTGCGAGACGATCGCGTTCACGCCCGAAGAGACCGAGCGCTTGTTCAAGGCCGCGGCGCACCACGGCCTGCCGGTCCGTCTTCACGCCGAACAGTTGTCGAACCAGCACGGCGCAGCACTGGCGGCAAAATATCGCGCCCTTTCGGCGGATCATCTCGAGTACCTGGACGACGCCGGAGCCAAGGCCATGGCCGCGGCGGGAACGGTCGCGGTGCTCCTGCCGGGTGCATTCTATGCGCTGCAGGAGGAGCGGAAGCCGCCGGTGGCAATGCTCCGCAAGCATAAGGTGCCGATAGCCGTCGCGACCGACTGCAATCCCGGCACTTCCCCGATGCTTTCGCCGACGCTGGCGATGAACATGGCGTGCACCCTGTTCGGCCTGACGCCGGAGGAGGCGATCGCCGGGATGACGGTCAATGCGGCCCGCGCGCTCGGCCTGGCCCACAGCATCGGAAGCATAGCCGCCGGCAAGCAGGCGGACCTGTGCGTCTGGGCCATCGGATCGCTGTCCGAGCTTGGGTATTGGATCGGCCTGCCCGGCCCGGTACGGCGAATCTTCGGCGGAGAAGATGCGTAACGTCGTGGCCGCTTTAGTGGCGATCGTCTGCTGGGCAGGCCTCGCGATCCAGTTCGCGGCAACCTACGGCGTGCAGCATGACGTGACGACGGCGCTCTGGGTCCTCGTCCGCTTCTTCACGATCCTTACCAACCTCCTCGTGGCGATCACCATGACCTGGGTCGCGATCGGCCGAAAAGCCTCGCCGGAGCTTCTCGGCGGGATCACGCTGGCGATCCTCTTGGTCGGAGTCATTTACTGGTTTCTGCTGCACGGACTGCACCCGTTGAGAGGCGCAGCGCTGCTTGCCAACGTGCTGCTCCATTATGCATCGCCGCTCCTGATGACGCTTTGGTGGCTGTTCTTCGCGCCGCGCGCGAAACTTCGCTGGAGCGCTCCGGTGCTGTGGGCAATCTATCCGCTCGGCTATTTCATCTACGTGCTGGCACGCGGCCACATGGACGGCCGCTACCCCTATCCGTTCATCGATGTCGCCAGGCTCGGCTGGGTTCAGACTGCGCTCAACGCCGGCGGCATCGCACTCGGTTTCATCCTCGCCGGCTACCTGCTGGTTTGGATCGACAGCTGGCGTCCCCTTGGGTCGAGGCGCGGCAGCCGCTAAGGCGGCGGCGAAATGACCGACAGACGCGACAACAGCAGGCACATCCGCGCGCGCCGCGGAAGCGAGATCAAGGCGAAAAGCTGGGCCACCGAGGCCGCGGTCCGGATGCTGATGAATAATCTCGACGATGAGGTCGCGGAGGATCCGCAGAGCCTCGTCGTCTACGGCGGCATCGGCCGGGCAGCGCGCAATTGGGAATGCTTCGACAAGATCGTCCAGACCCTGGAGCGGTTGGACGAAGACCAGACGCTGCTGATCCAGTCAGGCAAGCCGGTCGGCGTCTTCCCGACCCACCGAGACGCTCCTCGAGTGCTCATCGCCAATTCCAACCTCGTGCCCAAATGGGCGAATTGGGAAGTGTTCAACGAGCTCGATCGCAAGGGGCTCATGATGTACGGCCAGATGACCGCCGGCAGCTGGATCTACATCGGCACGCAGGGCATCGTCCAAGGCACGTACGAGACGTTCGCCGAGATGGGCCGCCAGCATTATGGCGGCGATCTCAAGGGCAAATGGATCCTGACGGCGGGTCTCGGCGGAATGGGCGGCGCGCAGCCGCTGGCGGCGGTGATGGCCGGGGCTCACTGCATCGCGATCGAGGTCCAGGAAAGCCGCATCGAGAAGAGGCTCGAGACTCGCTACCTCGACCGCCGGGCGACGAGCATCGATGAGGCGCTGGAGATCCTCCGCACCGCAACCGAACCGACCAGCGTCGGCCTGCTCGGAAACGCCGCGGACATCCTTCCGGAAATGCTCAAACGCGGCATCAGGCCCGACGCGCTGACCGACCAAACGAGCGCGCACGATCCGGCAAACGGCTATTGCCCCGGCGGCTGGAGCGTGGCCAAGTGGCAGGAGATGCGCGAGCGCGACCCCGCCGCCGTCGCCGAGGCCGCCAAACAATCGATGGCCCGCCATGTCGAGGCGATGCTGGCATTCAAGGAAATGGGCGTTCCGACGTTCGACTACGGCAACAACATCCGCCAGGAAGCCTACGACGAAGGCGTTACCCATGCCTTCGATTTCCCGGGCTTCGTGCCGGCCTACGTCCGTCCGCTCTTCTGCCGCGGCATCGGCCCTTTCCGCTGGGCCGCGCTCAGCGGCGATCCCGAGGACATCTACCGCACCGATCAGCGCGTGAAGGAGCTGATCCCCGAAGATCCGCACCTCCATCGCTGGCTCGACATGGCGCGCGAGCGAATCGCGTTCCAGGGGCTCCCGGCGCGGATTTGCTGGGTCGGCCTCGGACAACGCCACCGCTTGGGCCTCGCCTTCAACGAGATGGTCAGGAACGGCGAGGTCGCCGCCCCGATCGTGATCGGACGCGACCATCTCGACAGCGGGTCCGTCGCTTCGCCCAACCGTGAGACGGAACGCATGAAGGACGGGAGCGACGTCGTCAGCGATTGGCCGCTTCTGAACGCCCTCCTCAACACCGCGAGCGGCGCGACCTGGGTGTCGCTCCACCACGGGGGAGGCGTCGGCATGGGTTACTCGCAGCATTCGGGAATGGTCATCGTGGCCGACGGCACAGACGATGCCGCGCGGCGTCTCGAGCGCGTGTTGTGGAACGACCCGGGTACGGGCGTGATGCGACATGCCGATGCCGGCTATGAGATCGCGGTCGACTGTGCGCGCGAGCAGGGCCTCGACCTGCCGATGGTGGGCGTGTGAAGCTCGATCCACAGAAAGTCTCGCTCGGCCAGCTTCGCGATTTGTGGCGCGGCGCGGAAGCGCGTCTCGACGACGCCTCCATGCGCCGAGTGGCCGACGCCGCCGCCTCCGTGGACCGGATCGTCGCGAGCGGCGAGACCGTCTACGGGGTCAACACGGGGTTCGGGCTGCTCGCGAACACGCGCATTCCGGACGACCGGCTCGCCGAGCTCCAGACCAACCTGATCCTCTCGCACAGCGCAGGCCTCGGCGATCCGCTGCCCCGGCACGTCACGAGGCTGATGATCATCCTCAAGCTGCTCGGCCTCGGCCGCGGCTATTCGGGCGTGCGCCCGCTGGTGATCGATGCGTTGCAGGCGCTGCTCGACCGAGACGCCATTCCCGTGATCCCTGCGCAGGGCAGCGTCGGCGCGTCGGGCGACCTCGCCCCACTCGCGCACCTTATTGCAGCGTTGATGGGCCGCGGGAGCATCGACATTTCGGGCGACGTGATGCCTGCGGCTGTCGCGCTGGAGATACTCGGGATGGACTCGCTGCAGCTAGGCCCAAAGGAGGGCTTGGCGCTGATCAACGGGACGCAGGCGTCGACCGCCATCGCCTTGGACGCACTCTTCGCCGGTGAGCGTGTGTTCAGCGCCGCGATCGCTTCCGGCGCCCTTGCGGTCGATGCGCTGAAAGGCAGCGTGAAGCCGTTCGATGCGCGGATCAGCGAAGTGAGAGGGCAGCCGGGGCAGATCCGCGTGGCGGCCGCGCTCGGTGAGTTGCTCGACGGCAGCGAGATCGTCGCCAGCCACGCGCGCTGCGGGCGGGTGCAGGACCCCTACAGCTTTCGCTGCCAGCCGCAGGTGATGGGCGCGGCCCTCGATCTCCTTCAGAACGCCGCTCGCACGCTAACCGTCGAAGCCGGCGCGGT
>JBKPJK010000132.1:0-3901 GCA_046730635.1 Pseudomonadota bacterium
GCGAGATTTCGCCTGCGCTCGGACATCCGCGGGTCTTCCTCAGGATCGAGCCGGATACAGGGTTCGTCGAGTGCGGCTATTGCGATCGCCGCTTCGTCTACATCGGGGGGCCGGCGGACACCGAAGCCGCATGAGCGCTCCCGACCCCCGGCGGTTCCTTTACCGTAACCTCGATCCCGACGCGGCCCGGCGGCTCGCGTCCAGGCATCTTTCGGGGCACGACGACGGGGAGCTTTATCTCCAGTACGGAATCACCGAGTCTTTCGGCTTCGACGACGGGCGGCTGAAGACCGCCGACTACAACAATTCCTCGGGTTTCGGATTGCGCGGAGTCACCGGGGAGACGACCGCCTTCGCGCACGCCAACGAGATCAGCGAAGCGGCGATCGAGCGGGCGGCTTCGACGCTCAAGCTGCTCGATCCGGCAAAGGGGCCCGCAGCCGCTTCGCCTCCGCGGACCAATCAGGCGATGTACGCCGCGGACGATCCGCTGAGCCTGGTTCCATTCGCCGACAAGGTCGCGCTGTGCCAGCGGATCGATGCCGCCGCCCGTGCGCGCGATCCTCGAGTCGTCCAGGTCAGCGTCAGCCTCGCCGCGAACTGGAGCGTGATCGACATTCTTCGCGGCGACGGCTTCGTCGCGCATGACGTCCGACCCCTCGTCCGCTTGGGGGTGCAGATCGTTGCCGAGCAGAACGGCCGCCGAGAGAGCGGCTATCACGGCCTCGGCGGCCGCTATCTCTACGACAACCTCTTCGACGAGGCGCAGTGGAGCCGCGCGATCGGCATCGCGCTCGGCCAGGCGCTGACGAATCTCGAATCGGTCGCCGCGCCGGCGGGCGAAATGGCCGTCGTGCTCGGCCCAGGCTGGCCTGGCGTGCTGCTGCACGAAGCCGTCGGCCACGGCCTGGAGGGCGACTTCAACCGCAAGGGAACGTCGGCCTTCTCGGGACGGCTGGGGGAGCGCGTCGCGGCGCCGGGAGTCACGGTGATCGACGACGGTTCGATGAACCAGCGGCGCGGCTCGCTGACGATCGACGACGAAGGCACGCCGACGCGCCGCAACGTGCTGATCGAGGATGGAATCCTCAAGGGCTATATCCAGGACCGGCTCAACGCGCGGCTGATGGGAGTCGAGCCGACCGGCAACGGACGCCGCGAGAGCTTCGCCTTCGCACCCATGCCACGCATGACCAACACCTTCATGCTCGGCGGCAGCGACGATCCGGCCGAGCTCGTCGAGCGCGTCAGCGACGGCATCTACGCCAAGAGCTTCGGCGGCGGACAGGTCGACATCACCAGCGGCAAGTTCGTGTTCAGCTGCACCGAGGCCTATCGAATCCGTGGCGGGAAGATCGCCGAGCCCGTGAAGGGCGCGACCCTCATCGGCGACGGTCCGACCGTGCTCACCCGCGTGAAGGGCATCGGCAACGACCTTGCGCTCGACGAGGGAATCGGGGTCTGCGGCAAGGGCGGCCAGAGCGTGCCGGCCGGGGTCGGCCAGCCGACCCTGCTGATCGAAGGCCTGACCGTCGGAGGCACGGCCGCGTGAGCCTTTCGGAGGCGGACCTCCAAGCCTATTTCGACCGCATTCACTTTTCAGGCGAAGCTCGGCCCGATCGAGAAACCCTCGCCGCTTTGGTCGCGGCCCACACGGCCTCAATCCCGTTCGAAAATCTCAATTCGCTGCTCGGCCTGCCGGTGGCCCTCGATCCGCAAGCGCTCGTCGCCAAGCTCGTGCGCCAGCAGCGCGGCGGCTATTGTTATGAGCAGAACGGTCTCTTCGGTCATGTCCTCGAGACCATCGGCTTCGGATTCACGCCGCTCGCCGCGCGCGTCTTGTGGAGGCAATCCGAAGACGCGCTGACTCCGCGTACGCACAAGTTGCTGCTCGTGGAACTGGCCGAAGGGCAGGTGCTGGCGGACGTCGGTTTCGGCGGCGCGGTTTGCACCGGCGTCCTCGATCTGGTTCCCGACACGCCGCAGGAGACCCCGCACGAGCGTTTCCGCTTGCGGAACATCGGCGGCGAATGGCGACAACAGATCGAGATCGGCGGCGAGTGGCACACCACCTATCGCTTCGACCTGACGCCGCAGCTTCCGGTCGACGACGAGCTCGGCAATTGGTTCACCTCCGCGAACCCGGCATCGCACTTCACCTTCTCGCTGACGGCCGCGCGTTCGCCGGGGGGGGCGCCGGCACGCGCTGCGCAATTTCGACTATAGCGTGCATGTGCCCGGCGAAGAGAGCGAGAAGCGCCGCCTCGAAACGCCGGACGAAGTCTGCGCGGTGCTCGAAGAGGATTTCGGAATCGACATTCCCGACCGCGAGCGCCTGATCGGCAAGCTCCAGGCGCTCGCATGAGCGACTGGCGCGCAGACGTCCTCAAATTCTGGTTCGGACTCGAGCCGAAGCAATGGTGGAACGGCGGACCGGACCTGGACCAGCTCGTCCGCGAGAAGTTCCTCAGCCTATGGGCCGAGAAGCGTCAACTGCCGGTCGATGCGTTCCTGGCCGATCCGCTGACGGCGGTCGCTGCCGTGATCCTGTTCGACCAGTTTCCCCGCAACATGTTCCGCGGTCATGCCGACGCGTTCTCGACCGATCACCTCGCGCTCGCGATCGCCAAGGACGCGGTCGACAAAGGTCTCGATGAGGAACTGCAAAAGCCGGAGCGCAAGTTTCTCTACATGCCGTTCCTGCACAGCGAGAAGCTGGAGAATCAGGATCGCGCCTTGCTGCTCTTCACGAAGATCGCCGACGAAGAGCAGATCAAATACGCGCACCACCATCGCGACCTCATCGCTCGCTTCGGGCGTTTCCCGCATCGCAATGCGATCCTCGGCCGGACGTCCCGCCCCGATGAGATCGCCGCCGGCGCGGACGACCAGCAATGACGGACCTGGTCGAAGCGGCAAGCTTCACCACGCGCGTCGAAGCGGATCTCGCGCGGCTCTACCTCGAAAGCGAGGGCGTCGAATCGGTGCTGTTCGATACCGAGATCAACTATTTCTATGGCGGCTTTTTCCAGCCCGTGCGCCTGATGGTCCTCGACGAGGATGCCGATCTGGCGCGGCGCCTGCTGGTGGAGAAATCGGCCTAGAGCAGGTGCGAAATCGGGCCGGAGTCGAAACCGGCGTTCGCAAGCTTCTGCTCGACATCCTCGCGCGAGCTGCCCTCTTCGCGATGGACCAGCGCGCAAACCAGCGCCGACCTTTTTCCGGACCGACAGAAGGCGAGCAATTTGCCGTCGCCGGCCTCGCGCAAAGCCTTCTGCATCTCGTCGACGTCGGCCGGTCCGATGCCGCGGATGATCGGGACGAAATGATAGGGGATGCCGGCCGCCGCGGCCGCCGCTTCGATGTCCGCCGCGAGCGGCTGACCGGGCTCTTCGCCGTCGGGTCGGTTGTTGACGATGACGGTCACGCCCTGCTCCGCCAGCCCGGCGACCTCGTGGGGAGCGATCTGGCCGCTCACCAAGGTACGATCGTCGAGCTGGCGGATCATGGCGTACTTATTTCACGGCTGCGTCCGAACCGCCAGTCAGGCCGTAATAATCGAGATAGGGCTCGATCCGCGCGTCGTGGCCGGCCCAGGCGCGGTACATCTCGGCATAATCGAGCGTGTTGCCGCGTGACAGAACCATCTCGCGGAAGCGCTGGCCGTTGGCCCGGGTCAGCCCGCCGCTGGCTTCGATACTCGCGAACGCGTCCTGCCCGAGCATGCGGGTCCACGGATAAGCGTAATAGCCCGCCGAATAGCCGCCGCCCCAGATGTGGGCGAAATAGCTCGAACGGTAGCGCGGCGGAACCAGCGCGTAATCGACGTTGTACTTCTTCAGCGCCTCGGCCTCGAACTTGTCGACGTCCTGCTTCTCGGCGTCCGCCGGCAGCGTATGCC
>JBKPJK010000133.1:0-3205 GCA_046730635.1 Pseudomonadota bacterium
GGCAGACTGCGCGTAAGTCCGACTAGGACCGACTTCGACCTCTTGAGCCACAACCGGCCCAGTGGGGCGGCGATCCGGCGGCTGACCGCGATCGATATTCACGCGCGAAAGGGGATCGCCGCCACGGCGAGGATGGTGCCCAGGGGCGGAATCGAACCACCGACACCGTGATTTTCAGTCACGTGCTCTACCAACTGAGCTACCTGGGCATTCGCATCGGAACCGGGTCACCCCGGGAGAGCGAGCGCGCTCACTAACCGTCGCTTCCCTCGCTGTCCACCCTGTCGGGATCGGCCGGAGGTCCGGGAACGCGATAGCCTTCCCCGAGCCATTTCAACAGGTCGCGGTCCTTGCAGCCCTTGCTGCAGAACGGGACGTGTTCGGGACTCTCGGGCTTGCCGCAAAGCGGACAGCTCTTCGGATGGTCAGAGGCTCGTCGCATACCCGCCCGACATGGGAAGCGCCGCGTCGCCGCGCAACTCGATCTTTCCCCCGACCTGCGTGGCGAGCGCGTCGATCCACTCCGGGTGACGCTCCAGCGCCGCGATGACATTCGGATGTGCGACGACCTGCTTCCCACCCGGACCGTCTCTGGTCGCTGCGCGGAGCAGGGCGCGGGCCTCGAAAGGCGCCCGATCCTGAGCGAGCTCGAGGAGCGACGCTCGCGAGCGCGGACGCACGATCTGGACGAAGCCGAAGCCGTTCACCGAGGTTCGTTCGAACGGGGGCGGAAGCGCGTCGTCGATTGCGGCCGCCGCCTGATGCCGCGCTACCTTGTTTCCCGCGGTCGGCAGGTCGATTCCGATCGATCCGCCGATATCGAGCCTCCGAATGGCTTCGGCGGCAGCGGAAGCGCCGAGCACGGCGAGCTCCTCCGGCGACAGATAGCCGTCGACGTCGATCAGCGTCATCGCTGGAGTCGCCGAGACACGCAGTTCGCCCCCGGCAAATCGCACAAACCCGCTACGTGCCTGATCGAGGACGTCATCCCAGCCCAGCTCCTCGAAGGCATCCTGGGGGGCGGGAAATGCGAGCTGCCGCCCGTCGAGCCGCTCGGCGAGTACGGGAACTCTCGTCGGCACCCTGTCCGTGGCTCGTCCCAGCGCCCGCTTCCAGGATTCAAGTCCGGGAATCCGCTCACGCACGATTTCGATGTTGAGCGTCGCCCCTTGCGTAACTTGGCCGGCACCTGAGGGCAGGAGAAACTCGAGACCGCCTACGGCGACGGCAATTGCGTTTCGGCCATTCGTGCCGGCGTTGGCCAGTCTGCCCGCGACGACGCTGCCCGTCGGCGTCGTGCCGTCGAGCTCGATCCGCGCCTCTACGATCTCACCGTGCTCCACGAGGATCGCGCGCGTTTCGCCGATCCCGCGCTCGATGAGCCATTCAGGCAAGCGGATAGCCCGCGCTTTTCAACAGCAGTCGGGTCTCGGCGAGCGGAAGGCCGACGACGTTCGAATAGCTGCCCCCGATGTGTCGAACATAGACTTCGCCATAGCCTTGAAGCGCATATCCCCCGGCCTTGCCACGCCACTCGCCGTGGCCTGCATAATGATCGATCTCGTCGTCGCTGAGGCGCTTCATGGCGATCATCGTCTCGACCAAGCGTTCGCGGACGCCGGCCCCGGGTATCGCCAAAGCAACGCCCGTCAGAACGCGGTGCCGCCGCCCCGAAAGAAGCCGCATGCAAGCCCGTAAAGTATCTTCGTCTTCAACCTTGGGAAGGATGCGCCGGCCGACGGCGACGACCGTGTCCGCCGCCAAGACAAGAGAGTCGGCTGCCTGCGCGGCGACGACCTCTGCTTTCTCCCTGGCAAGGCGCATCGCATGTTGGCGGGGCAATTCGCCCTTCGGCACGCTTTCGTCGATCTCGGCGGGAACAACCGCGTCGGGCTTCACTCCGATGCGGTTCAGCAGATCGAGACGGCGCGGACTCGCCGAGGCGAGAACCAGCCGCATCAGGGATAACCGGGCGGGCCTCCGCGGCCGGGCATGAAGCGGTAAGTGATGCGACCTTTGGTCAGGTCGTACGGCGTCAGCTCGACGAGCACCTCGTCGCCGGTCAGGACGCGGATGCGGTTCTTGCGCATCTTGCCGGCGGTGTGGCCGAGGATCTCATGGCCGTTCTCGAGCTCGACGCGGAACATCGCGTTGGGCAGCAGCTCAACCACCCGCCCACGCATCTCGAGCAATTCTTCCTTGGCCAAGCGATTCCTCTCCGAACTGGCAAAAAGTCGCGGAGCCTTAGCGAGGCAGCCGAAAAAAGGGAAGGCGCAGCTCAGATCGTCAGGATCGTCGAACCGGTCGTCTTGCGGGCTTCAAGAGCTCGATGAGCCTCCCGCGCGTCCTTGAGCGCGAAGCGCTGCTTCACTTCGATCTTGACCGTCCCGCCCGCCACGACGTCGAACAGATCCGCGGCGGCGCGTTCAAGTTCTTCCCGTGTCGCTACATAGTCGTTCACCGTCGGGCGCGTGAGAAAGAGCGAGCCTTTTTGCGCAAGAACAGCCGGCGCGAACGGATCGACAGGTCCGGAGGCGTTGCCGAAGCTCACCATGAGGCCGCGGCGGCGCAGGCAATCGAGGGACTTCGTGAAGGTATCGCGTCCGATGGAGTCGTAGACGACCGGCAATTTCTCGCCGTTGGTGATCCGCGAAACCTCCTCGGCGAAGTCCTGGCGCGTGTAGACGATCGGGTGATCGCAGCCGTGCGCTCGGGCAAGTTCACCTTTCTCGTCCGATCCCACGGTCCCGATGACGGTGGCACCGAGCGCCTTGGCCCATTGGCAGACGATCAGGCCGACGCCTCCGGCAGCGGCGTGGATGAGGATGGTTTCGCCCTTTGCAACGCGATGCACCCCGAACAGCAGCATATGGGCCGTCAAACCTTGCAGCATAGCCGCGGCGGCCTGTTCCGATGAGATCGCATCGGGGAGCTTCACGACACGACCCGCGTCGATAAGACGCTCCTCGGCATAGCCGCCGATCTGGCCGGCATAAGCGACGCGATCGCCAACCTTCAGGCCACTGACGTCGGGCCCGATGGCATCGACGGTGCCGGCGCCTTCCACGCCCGGAGTGAATGGGGTCCGCTGCTGGTAGAGACCCGTCCGGTGATAAATGTCGATGAAATTGAGACCGGCGGCCTCTTGCCGAATTCGAACCTGGCCAGGCCCTGGCTGACCGACCTCGACTTCTTCCCACTGGAG
>JBKPJK010000134.1:0-1295 GCA_046730635.1 Pseudomonadota bacterium
GTCCGATGTCACCGGTCGGCGGCTCCAGTTGCACCGCGCAACGCGAGCGACGACCTGGGTCTTCGTTGGGCTCGCCGTCGGCTGGCTGCTCGTCCTTACGGCGGTCAACAACGACCTCGGCGCGCTCAACGGTGGCCTCGATGTCTGGATGCGGTTGCTGCAGCTTGTCCTGATCGTCGCAATCGTTGGGACGGCGGTTGCCATCTGGAATGCCTACGTCGTGGCCAAAGCCCCCGGCAAGCACCGGCTCGCAACGGTGTGGGCGATCCTTATCGCGCTGTCGGCAGCGTTCCTCGTGTGGCTGTGCCTGGATCTGGGACTGCTGACGAGCTCGCTGAACTACTGACGACGTGAACCGGGCCGGCGTGAACTCTGGAGGGGAGAGGCCGGCCCGGACCTTGTTCGGGCATCCGCCCGGACTGACCGTTCTCTTCACCACCCAGATGTGGGCCGAATTCTCTTTCTTCGGCCTCCAGGCCCTGCTCGTCTATTACATGACGAAGCAGCTCCATTTCCCCCAAGCCAAGTCTTCCCTCATCTACGGCGCCTATGGCGCGGCCGCCTTCTTCAGTCCGTTCTTCGGTGGCCTGATCGCCGATCGGTGGCTCGGCCGCACCAAGAGCGTGATCATCGGCGGGGCGATGATGATGTTCGGCCATTTCGCAATGGCGTTCGAACCGCTGCTGTTCCCGGCGCTGGCGCTGGTGGCGCTCGGCAACGGCCTCTTCATCCCGCCGCTCGCGATCCAGGTCGGCAGCCTCTACGCCGACGACGATCCTCGCAAGGCTTATGCCTACAGCGCGTATTACATGGGCATCAATCTCGGCGGCTTCCTCGCGCCTCTGGTGTGCGGGACGTTGGGCGAGCTTTACGGCTGGCACTGGGGATTCGGTGCGGCCGGCGTCGGCATGGGCATCGGTCTCGTCATCTATTGCAGCTTCCTGCGCCTGCTTCCGCCTGAACCGAATCGGGCAGTGCTTGCCGCGGAAGCGCAGCCTGACGCGGTTCCCGTGATCCGCGAGCATGTCGCGATCCTGCTTCTGATGGTCGCAATGGTCGTGCTGTTCCGCATCGGATACGAGCAGAGCGGCAATGTGATCGCCTTGTGGGTCTCCGACTTCACCGACCGGTCGATCGATCTGCTCGGCGTACGCGCAACTATTCCGGCGACCTGGTTCCAGTCTGTCTCTTATACACATCTCCGAGCCCACGAGACCACCTCTCTTATCGCGTATGCCGTCTTCTGCTTGAAAAGGGGGGGGGGGGGGGGGGGGGGGGGGGGGGGGGGGGGGGGG
>JBKPJK010000135.1:0-1324 GCA_046730635.1 Pseudomonadota bacterium
GACGGCAGCGCCAAGTTCCGCGCGGCGTTCGAAAACCTGATCCTGCCGCAATTGCAGAAATTCGCGCCGGAACTCCTCATCATTTCCGCCGGCTTCGACGCGCACTACCGCGACCCGCTAGCCTCGCTCAACCTGAAGGCGGAGGATTTCGGCTGGGTCACGCGCAAGGTTATGGATGTGGCCGAGACCAGCGCGGGCGGACGGGTTGTCTCCGTCTTGGAGGGCGGCTACGACCTGCAGGGGCTGAAAGAATCGGTTGCAGCCCATGTCACCACGTTGATGGGCGCCTAAATCCTCGCCCTGACGCAAACTTTTGCTCTCGACCGGGGGCACATCCGGGAACCCGATATGGCCGAAAATACCCAGGCGGACGTCAAAAAGCTCTCCTTCGAACGCGCGATGGAGGAGCTTGAATCCATCGTGAAACGGCTCGAGGACGGCAAGGTACCGCTCGAGGAATCGGTCGCGATCTATGAACGCGGCGAGGCGCTGAAGCGGCGCTGCGAAGAACTGCTCCGGCAGGCCGAGGCCCGTGTCGACAAGATTACGACGGATACGAATGGCCAGGCCACGGGGACCGAGCCGCTCGACGTGCAGTAATTTTCCGGCGAAAGCTCGCCCGGCGCGGCGCGCGGCCGGCATAAGCCGGCGCAAGGTGGGGCGAATCGGCATCGTCTGCCGCCAAAACGTCAAAAGGCCGGCCGATTTAGCCTCCTATTTAGTTCTTGGCCCCTGTCCGGGCTGTTATAGTCACCCATCATCCGGGGACAGTACGTGCGCGTCCAGCACCGCCATATCATCTATATCCAAGGCTACGATCCGCGCGGGCTGGCGCAATATTACCGCATGTTCCGAACCGAACTGCGCAAGTTCGGCCGGCTTTATCAGCTCCAGGCCACCATCAGCCGGCCCAAGGTCGCTTCTGACGACGAGATCGCGTCCTGGACTATCGATACCAAGGCCGAGGACTGGCAGAGCCGCACTTCCTACGATTTCCTCCGGTTCGAGGATTTCATCCAGCAGGATCTGGCGTCGCCGATCTGGCGCACGGTGTTGAGCGCGGTATGGATCTACTGGCGCCTCGTTTTCGCCGGCACCATCGCCCGCTTCGGCAAGGCGAACTGGCGGTTCGCGACCTTCATCACCTACCCCCATCTGATGCTGTTGCTGGAAGCGGCGTGCACCGGCGCCGTCGCCTTCGTGTTCGAGAAGGGGCTGAACGCGCTCGGCATTCCCAATGTTTTCAGCATCGCCATCGCGACCGCGCTGTTTGTCGCCCTGCTCGGCGTCGTGCTGAAATACACCGAGAATGCCACTTACGTGC
>JBKPJK010000136.1:0-6189 GCA_046730635.1 Pseudomonadota bacterium
GATCAAGTCCGGGGTGACAGTGAATCAATGTTTCGAGGATGACTATGAAGGAAGCTTACATTTGCGACGCGGTTCGCACTCCGATCGGCCGCTACGCGGGTGCGCTGAGTAGCGTTCGCGCCGACGATCTCGCCGCGATCCCGATCAAGGCTCTGATCGATCGAAATCCAGGCGTCGACTGGGGCGAGCTCGACGACGTGATCCTCGGCTGCGCCAACCAGGCCGGCGAAGATAATCGGAACCTTGCTCGAATGGCAGGCCTCCTCGCCGGTCTACCCGACAGCTCGGGCGGAGTGACTCTCAATCGGTTGTGCGGCTCCGGCCTGGATGCCGTCGCGATGGCCGCAAGAGCGATCCGGGGCGGCGAGTCCGAGTTGATCGTCGCCGGCGGCAGCGAGAGCATGAGCCGCGCTCCGTTCGTGATGGCCAAGGCGACGAGCGCTTTCGACCGCAATGCCGAGATCTACGACACCACGATCGGCTGGCGTTTCGTCAACCCGAAGATGAGGTCCGCCTATGGCGACGACACCATGCCGAGCACTGGTGAGAACGTGGCCCAGGAATTCCAGGTCAGCCGCGAGGATCAGGACGCCTTCGCGCTGCGCAGCCAGGAGAAAGCGGCGAAGGCGCAGGCCAGCGGCCGTCTCGCTGCCGAAATGGTCGCCGTCGAGATTTCTCAACGCAAAGGCGATCCCGTGATCGTCGATCGGGACGAGCATCCCCGACAAACGACCCTCGAGGCGCTGGCAAAGCTGAAGCCGATCGTCAGGCCCGACGGCACCGTCACCGCGGGCAATGCGTCGGGGGTCAACGACGGTGCCGCAGCAATCATCATAGCCTCCGAAGAGGCAGTGAAGCGCAATGGCCTGACGCCGCGGGCGCGCGTGCTTGGTGCCGCGGTGGCCGGCGTTCCGCCGCGGATCATGGGCATCGGACCGGCGCCCGCCTCCGAAAAGCTGATGAAGCGCCTGGGGCTAAAGATCACCGACTTCGACGTGATCGAACTCAACGAGGCCTTCGCCGCGCAAGGACTTGCGGTGCTTCGCCAGCTCGGCGTTGCCGACGACGATGCGCGAGTGAATCCCAACGGTGGCGCCATCGCCCTCGGCCATCCCCTCGGCATGTCCGGAGCGAGGCTGGCTATGACTGCGACCGAGGAGCTGCAGAGAAACGGCGGCAAGCTTGGGCTCGCGACGATGTGCATCGGCGTCGGTCAGGGAATCGCGCTCGCCCTCGAACGGGTGTAACATTCCGGGCATGGAGGACGTCGCGACGCTGGACGAGGCGGCGATCATGGCCGTACTCGAGACCGTTCCGGACCCGGAGATCCCGGTGCTGACGATCACCGATCTCGGGATCGTCCGCGGCATCGCGCACGATCCGCCCCGGGTGCTGATCAGTCCGACCTATACCGGCTGCCCTGCGACCGTGGCGATCGAGGTGATGATCCGCGAGGCGCTCGACAAAGCCGGCTTCGAGGACGTGCTCGTCGAGCGCGTTCTCTTCCCGCCCTGGACGACGGACTGGATCAGCGACCGCGGCCGCGAGCGGCTGCACGCCTATGGGATCGCGCCGCCCAGCCCGTCAGCGACGGCGGAATGTCCTCAATGCGGATCCCGCGACACGGTCGAAATCAGTCGCTTCGGGGCCACGCCGTGCAAGGCCCAGTGGCGCTGCAATGCATGCCTGGAGCCGTTCGAGCGCTTCAAATGCCACTGAGCGCCTGACTCACCACTCGGCGAAGCTGCCGTCCTTCGTTCGGAAGATCGGGTTGCGCCAGCGATGGCGGTTCTTGTCGGCCTCGCGGACCGCGGCCTCGTCGATCTCGACGCCGAGCCCTGGGCCTTCCGGCACCGGCAAGTAGCCGTCGACCGGAGTGAGCGCCTCCTTGTTCAGGCAGAAGTTCAGGAGATCGTGGCCGCCCGTGTTGTAATGAATGCCGAGGCTCACTTCCTGGATCGCATGATTGGGGGTGCAGGCTGCGATCTGCAGACAGGCACCCAGCGCCAGGGGGCCCAGCGGGCAATGCGGAGCGACGGCGATGTCATAAGCCTCCGCCATGGCCGCGATCTTGCGCACCTCGAGGATACCGCCGGCGTGGCTCAAGTCCGGCTGGATGATGTCCACGGCGCCCTGTTCGAAGAAGGGCTTGAACTCCCAGCGGCTGTACAGCCGCTCGCCGAGCGCGATGGGGGTCGTCGTGTGGGCAGCGATCTCGGGCAGGCCGTCCATATTCTCCGACAGCAAAGGCTCTTCGATGAACAGCAGGCCGAGCGGCTCCAGCACTTTCGCCAACTGCTTGGCGAGCGGCCGGTGCACCCGTCCGTGGAAGTCTAGTCCGACGTCCATGCCCTGCGCCTGGGCCGCCTCGACGCGCTTCACCACATCGTCGAACTGCTTGTTGGTTCCGATCCAATCCAGCTCGGCAGTCGCGTTCATTTTAACCGCGTTGAAACCCTGAGCCTTCCGTCCCGCGGCCGCCTCGCCGATCTCGTGCGGCCGGTCGCCGCCGATCCAGGCGTAGGAGCGCACCCGATCTCGGACCTTCCCTCCGAGCATCTGCCAGGCCGGGATCCCGAGCACTCTGCCCTTCAAATCCCACAGGGCCTGCTCCAGCCCGGAGAGCGCGGACATCAGGACCGCTCCGCCACGATAGAAGCCGCCGCGGTAGCCGACCTGCCAAATGTCCTCGATGCGGAACGGGTCGGTCCCGATGAAGCGATCGCGGAACGCTTCGAAAACGCCGTCTACGGCCTCGGCCCAGCCTTCCAGGCTCGCCTCGCCCCATCCGAATGCGCCGTCGTCCGCTTCGACCCGGACGAACAGCCATCGCGGCGGAGCGAAGAAGGTCTCGATCTTCGCGATCTTGCGCTCACTCACCGGCCAGCCTCTTCTGGTTCAGGTCACGCCCCGCCGCATCGTCGCCGCCCTCATCCTCATATTCGCCGATCTTCTTGATCGGCACGACGAGACAGACGCTTTGCGCCGGAAGCACGTTGCGCCAGTCGGCGATCAGCTGCTTGTAGGCCTTGCCGACGTTTCGGATCTTGCGATCGAGGTCGAACAGCCCGAGCGGGTTGACGTTGCCATTCTTCTCGCGAAGCGCGGTGTCCCAATCGACCTGGTCGGTCAGCGAGTACCAGGTGAAGCCGACCGTGGGGATGCCGACGTTCCTCAGGCGAAGGACGTTGGCCCATTCCTTCCACAGCCATTTGACGGCTTCGTCGCCGTGCTGGCCTTCCCACAGGTTGGTCTCGGTGTGCATCACCGGCAGGCGGTAGCGGTTGTAATATTGTCGCGTGATCTCGGCATAGCCGAAGGTCTCGCCGGCAGCGACCGTGTGGCCGTCGGCGAACACGCGGTGCTCGTTCAGCTGGTAATAGTCGTTGCCGAAGATGCAGTGCTGCTTCAGCCGGTGGTGCAGGAACCACTCATATTCGTCCCGGCTCATGCCGTTATCGAGAAGATATTGGTACATGCCGCTGTCGACCCGCCGACCATAGTTCAGGTCGAGCGACAGGAAGCGCATCTGGTTCAGGACTTCCGCCCGGCCGATCGCGGCCGGGGAGTCGGCGTGGTAATACTCGGACGATTCCGACTGGATGAAGATCGCGTCATGGCGGCGCTTGAGGATCTCGATCATCCCCATGATGTTCGCCTTTACGATGTGCTTGAGCGCCGTGACGAACGAACGGTCGTCCTTCTTCTGCTCGTTCCACCAGCCGTATTTGGCGGAGAAGACCGCGCAGATGAACATCTCGTTGATCGGCGTGTACAGCTGGACCCACGGGTAACGCTCCGCGAACTCACCGGCATAGCTTGCGAACAGCCGCGGGAAATCGGGATTCTGGAAATTGCCTACCCAGTCTGGGACGCCGAAATGGCAGAGGTCGACGATGGGCGTGATGTCGCGGCGCTTGAGGTCGGCGAAGGTGAGGTCGCTGAACTCCCAGTCGAACTTATTGGGGCCGAGCCAAGTCTTGTGCATCGGCGGGCCGTAACGGAGAAAGTTGATCCCGATTTCCTGGACGCAATCGAAATCTTCCCGCCAGCGTTCGTAATGGCCGCAGACCTCCATCTCGTCGACGCGGGTCTTGCCGTGATTGATCGTGGGGTAACTGTTCTCGATCCCCGTCGCGAACATGAAGTTGGCGATGATTCAGTCTCCTGGTCGCGCGTCAGCCCGCAAAGGGGGCGTCCCCCAGCCCCCGAACACCTGGTGTGACCATAAATAATCCCCCGGCATTTGGTTGCATCTGACGTGCCGCTTCGTCGAGCCCGATGCTTGCGGATGTGATGTACAGCTGGTCGAGATCGAGGCCGCCGAAGGCGCAGCTCGTCGGCCTCGCGACGGGCATCCTGACCGTCTCCAGCCATTCTCCAGCCGGCGAATAGCGCCGGACGCACCACCCATCCCAGAACGCGATCCACAGGCAGCCTTCCGCATCGACCGTCATCCCGTCGGGAAAGCCTTCGCCCTCCTTGAACTGCAGGAAGACGCGGCGGTTGGCCGGCTGTCCGTCGGTCAGGTCGAAGACGTAGGTCAGCTGACGAGCGGAGTCGTTGTGGTACATCAACTTGCCGTCCGGGCTGAAGCCCGGGCCGTTCGTGACCCGATAGCCGCCGTCAACCGTGTGCCAACTTAGGTCCTCGTCGATTCGATAGAGGGATCCGCCAGCCTCTCTCTCTCCATCGTCCATCGTTCCGGCCCAGAAGCGCCCCTGACGGTCGAGCTTGCCGTCGTTGAAGCGATTGCCGGGCCGATCCTCCTCCGGATTGAAGAGGATGTCGAAACGCCCAGCCTCTGGGTCGATCGCAGCAATGCCGTCCTCGGTACCGCCGATGAAACCGCCGCTCTTCCGCGGGGCCAGAGATCCGACGCGGACCGGCGTGGGCCATTCGGCGAGGTTCCCCCTGACGTCGAGGCGAAAGATCTTGAGGCCCTTGATGTCGACCCAGAAGAGCGCGCTTTCGCGCGGGACCCAGACCGGCCCTTCGCCGAGCACGGCATGGACGTCGGCAACGCATCGCGGTGAGTCGTCGGGCACGCCGCTGGATTAACTCTGCCAGCCGAAAAGAAAACCGGGAGCGTCCTTGCGCGAGTGCAGTTGTTGCGACCATGGGTGGACCGATGCGCTGGTCAGACGGATATATTGCGGTCGACTGGGGCACGACAAACCGACGTGCCTATTTGATCGATGCGTCAGGCCATCGAACCGACGAGTTCGAGGACGCCAAAGGAGTCCTCTCCGTTGCGGCAGGCGGCTTCCCTGATGCCATCGCGGATATCCGCCGCCGGCTCGGCGACAAGCCCCTGCTGATGGCAGGCATGATCGGGTCCAATCGCGGTTGGCGGGAGGCGCCTTATCTTCCGTGCCCCGCAACCATCGACGATCTCGCCGCAAAGCTGGTTTGGGCCGGCGATCGGGAAGCGATCGTACCGGGCATTTCCTACATCGGAGGCGGCCGCGCCGACGTCATGCGGGGCGAGGAGGTCCAGCTGCTCGGAGCGGCCGCCGCCGGTCTCATCGACCCGGACGGACTGACCTGTCACCCAGGGACCCACAACAAGTGGGTTCTGCTCCGACGCGGTGCTATCCACAATTTCCGCACGGTGATGACGGGCGAGTTGTTCAACCTGCTGAAACAGCACAGCATTCTCGCGGATCTGCTGGAGGGCGAAGTCGAGGTGAACGACGCTTTTCGCGCCGCAGCGCGCCATTCGATCGATCATGAGGAATTGCCGTCGGACTTGTTCATGGTCCGCGCCCGCGTCCTGCTCGGCCAGGCGAAGAAAGAGGATGCGGCGTCCTGGACCAGTGGACTGCTGATCGGAGCCGACGTCCGCATCGGCCTCACCATTCCCACCGGCGCTCGGATCACGGTGGTCGGACGGCCCGAACTCACCCGGCTTTACGCGGCGGCAATCACCCAGGCCGATCGCCCGGCGATCGAGGTCGACGGCGAAACATGCTTCCTCGCCGGCATTCACGAGATTGCGAAGAGGATCGGCCGATGAACGCCAAGGAGTTGCTCAAAACCCATCTCGATGAGTGTCCGCTGGTCGCGATCATCCGCGGTGTCCGGCCCGACGAAGCCGAAGCGATCGGCGATGCACTTTACGAAGCCGGAATTCGGATCATCGAAGTTCCCTTGAATTCGCCCGATCCGCTCGACAGCATCGCACTC
>JBKPJK010000137.1:0-2805 GCA_046730635.1 Pseudomonadota bacterium
GTTCTCCGGCGGTCCGAAACCGGTGCTCTTCTCTACCGTGGCATACCAATGCGGTGCCCACGGCCCGTCGGTGTCCCGCCTTCCGGGGGCCCAGCTGAGCATCGCCGGGTCCCACGGGATTTCGAGAGCATCGCAAAGCGCGCCCAGGACGTTTTCGGGATCCGCTAGGACGTCATTGGCATCGATGACGGGCGGTGCATGCCCAAGGCGGTCCGCCTCGCGCTCGAAAAACTCGGCTTGTCGGTCGAGACCGAAGCTATCGAACGCCGCGCTCTCACGCTTGCTAAGATAGGAGGCGATCATGCGCTCGGGATCGCGGATCAGGAACGCGTGCGTGAACCCCTCGAAATCGGAATAACCGATCGGGCCGCTCATGTGATGCCACATATGCTTCTGGTACCAGAGCGGCGAACCGTCGGGAGGGTCACCTCCAAGCGCGTCCATGACGCTTCGCCAGTCGCAGTCCATCGCCGCAATCGTCTCTTCGCGCATCGGATGATCGGCGCCGGTGTGCTTGAGGAAGCAGCCGTAGAAAGGTTCGTCGGAAACGAACGTATCTGCGCGGCTTCCGAAGCTGCGCATCATCGCCGTGGAGAGGTTCCTGGGACCCGACCACATCGCGATGCGGATCGTCACGGACGCTGCTGCTCCGCGACGTCGCGCTCGACCCGCTCGGAGTAGAGCCGTTGCAGACGCTCGACCATCGGTCCGCGGCACGTCAGGCCGCGTCCGTCAATCTCGCGGACCGGCACGATACCGGCAAAGGTACCGGTCACGAACGCCTCTTCCGCGCCGTATACATCGGTCAGTGAGAAGTCCTTCTCGATCGCCGGAATGCCAGCCTCCCGCGCGATCTCGAGTGCCAGGCCACGAGTGATCCCGCCGAGGCAATATTTGCCGCTCGACGTCCACAGCTCGCCCTTGCGGACGATGAAGAAGTGGGTCGAGTTGCAGGTCGCGACGAAGCCGTGCGGATCGAGCATCAGCGCTTCGTCCGCGCCGGCCTGTGTCGCCTGGATGGAAGCGAGAATGCAGTTGAGCTTGGAGTGCGAGTTGATCTTCTGGTCCTGCACCGCCGGATCGCCGCGGCGGACGTGCACCGTGAACAGCTTCAGACCGCGCTCGTAAACGGCCGGATCAGGTTCCTTGTATTCGGGGATGATGACGACCGTCGCGGGAGTCACCACGACCCGCGGGTCCTGATAAGGAGTCGATCGAACACCCCTCGTCACCATCAGTCGGACGTGAACGCCCTGGCTCATGCCGTTGGCATCGAGCGTATCGTAAAGCCGTCGGGTCAGTTCCTCGCGGCTCAAACCGATATCCATCGCGAGAGCTTTCGCGCCTTCGAACAAGCGATCGAGATGACGGTCGAGAAAGCCGGCTTTCCCTTCGTGGACCCGCAACCCTTCCCACACGCCATCGCCAAGCATGAAACCGCTGTCGAACACGGACACGACGGCTTCCGCCCGAGGCTTGAGCTCACCGTTGACGTTGATCAGGATCGACGCATTCCGCGGATCGGACACGTCGTGCATCGACTGGGCCATGGCGGTCTCGTGCAGCGAGCCGCGAGGGTTGGCAACTACTCCGTGGTCTTGCCGTCCCACTCTTCGTCGTGGTGACGAGCTTCCGCTTCCTCTTTCGTCGCCTGCACGATGCCGTCCTTGTGCTCGGGCGGACCATAGATCGTGTAGAGGCGCAGCGGCTTCGATCCGGTATTGCGGACGTTATGGCGAGCGCCCGCGGGAACGATCACGGCGAAGTCGTCTTCAACGTGGTTGGCCACGCCGTCGATGTCCACTGCTCCCGATCCTTCCTCAATGCGGAAGAACTGATCGCGATCGGGATGCACTTCCTCGCCAATGTCGCAGCCAGGCGGTAAGGTCATGAGGACAAGCTGGAGGTTATGGCCCGTGTAGAGCACGCGCCGGAAATCCTCGTTCTCGATCGTCCGCTTCTCGATATTGTCGCAATATCCCTTCACCGCACTCTCCTGTTCGCCAATTCGAAATGGCCGCCACGGACGTTCGTTCCGCGTGGGCCTCCAAGACAATGTTAACCACGTCCTGCGATGACGACCGCATGGCCCAGTCAACGTCCGTCGACCATCGGGACGATCCCACGCAGGAGCTTGCGTCCGGACCCGTGCGGTTCGGCGTCATTCTCTTGTTCGCCATCGTCAGCCGGGCGGTCTACTGGAACCAGCAGCCTCCCGACATGAGGATCTTCCTCGAGCCGTGGATGAACCACATCCTGCGGTACGGGCAGGTTCAGGCGTTCGCCCATCCGTTCAGCAATTACGAGCCGGCTTATTTGTACCTGTTGGCGCTGGGATCCTTCGCGCACGGCGTGCTGACGACGATGACGATCATCAAGATCCTGTCCGTCGCGGGGACGCTGTTCCTCACCTTGGCCCTTGCAGACTTGCTCAAGGCCGCGGGACTGAACGCGCGCGCCGCCGTACTCGCTTTGGTTCTGCCCAGCGTCGTGATCAACGACGCGTTGCTCGGCCAATGCGATGCGCTGTGGGCCGGAGCATGCGTCTTGGCGCTTGCCGGGATGATCCGGGGCAGGACACTCCGCTCACTCGTGTGGTGCGGCGTCGCAATCTCCTTCAAAGCACTGGCCGTCTTCATCGCCCCCGTGATCATCGGCGCGCTGATCGCTCGCCGGGCGCCGATTTGGCAGTGGACCGTTCCAGCCCTCGTATTCCTGGCAAGCCTCGTCCCGCCATGGTTGCTCGGATGGCCGGGGTACGACCTCCTGACCGTATATCTCGGGCAGGCCAGCTTGGAGCCGCTC
>JBKPJK010000138.1:0-12095 GCA_046730635.1 Pseudomonadota bacterium
TCGATAAGCCGGAGGCGAAGCCGCAGAAGGTCCGCGAGGAGCTGCTGCAGCACGAGATCATCGTCGAGGACATGGGCGGCGACGTCCAGGACGTCGAAGTCTCGGCCAAGAACAAGACGAACCTCGACAAGCTGCTCGAGGCCATTGCGCTCCAGGCGGAGATCCTCGAGCTCAAGGCCAATCCCGACCGCCCCGCCGAAGGCACCGTGATCGAAGCGAAGCTGGACAAGGGCCGCGGCCCGCTAGCGACGGTGCTGTTCGAGCGCGGGACGCTTCGCGTCGGCGACGTGTTCGTGGCTGGCGCATCGAGCGGCAAGGTTCGCGCAATGATCGACGATCACGGCCGTCAGGTGAAGGAAGCCGGCCCCTCCGTCCCGGTCGAGGTGCTCGGCCTTTCCGTCGTGCCGTCAGCCGGCGATCCGTTCACGGTGGTGGAGAATGAAGGGCGCGCCCGCGAAGTCGCGTCGTACCGCCAGGGCGTTATCGACCGGAAGCGCACCACCTCTGCGCCGGTGAGCCTCGAGAACATGTTTGCGACGCACGCGTCGACCACCAAGGAATTGCCGCTGGTCGTCAAGGCCGACGTCCAAGGCTCGGTCGAAGCGATCGTCCACGCGCTCAACCGTTTGTCGACCGACGAGATCAAGGTGCGCATCCTGCACTCGGGCGTCGGTGCGATCACGGAGAGCGACGTGACCCTGGCGTCAGCCAGCGGCGCGCCGATCATCGGCTTCAACGTCCGTCCGAATGCGAAGGCGCGCGAGGTCGCGGACCGTAACAAGGTCGAGTTCCGCTACTACGACGTCATCTATCACCTCACCGACTGGGTGAAGGGCGCGATGGCGGGCGAGCTCGGGCCCGAGATCATCGAGACCGTCGTCGGCCGCGCCAAGGTCCAGGAAGTGTTCCCGGCGGGAAAGAAGGACAAGGCGGCGGGCCTCCTCGTCCTCGAAGGCGTCATCCGCAAAGGCCTCAACGCCCGCCTCACGCGCGAGGACGTCATCGTGTCCAAGACCACGATCAGCTCGCTGCGGCGCTTCAAGGACGATGTGGCCGAAGTCACCTCGGGCCTCGAGTGCGGCGTGATGCTGGCCGACACCAACGACATCAAGCCGGGCGACAATCTCGAAGTGTTCGAGGTCGAGGAACGCGCGCGGACGCTCTAAATGCGGCGCCAGGAGACAACGGAAGGCCGGTCCGTCCGACTGCTTCGGGTCGGCGAGCAGGTCCGGCATATCCTGAGCGAGCTGCTGCAGCGCGGCGACGTGCATGACGACGTGCTTCAGTCACACCTCGTCAGCATCACGGAGGTGCGCATGTCGCCGGATTTGCGCCATGCGACGGCTTTCGTGAAACCGCTGCTCGGTCAGGACGAGGAAGCGGTGCTCAAGGCGCTTCGGCAGAACACCGCTTTCCTCCAGCGCGAGGTCGCCCACCGGATCCGCATGAAATATGCGGCGAAGCTCAAGTTCATCGTCGATGAAAGCTTCGACGAAAGCACCCACATCGATCGCATCCAGCGGTCGGAGAAGGTCGCGCAGGACCTCGATCGCGAATGACTTGGGCGGGGGTCCTCTTGTCACTGGCGGCCCAATGGCCCGGCGACCAGAAGATCCCGCCGGTTTCCTATCCCAACCTTCCCATCACGCGGCGGCCCTGGCTGCGTTCGTGCCGAAGGGTTGGAAGCTCACGGACAAGGCCCTCGGCGATCTCAACGGCGATGGGATCCTCGACGCTGCCCTTGCGATCTGGATGGACGATCCTCGAAACAGGATTCACCCGTCATACGACCCGAAGACCCGTTACGACACCAATCCGATGATGCTGGTCGTCCTGTTCGGCGCCAAAAGGGGCGGCTACGATCTCGCAGTCGCCAACCATAAGCTGATTCCGCGACGCGAGAATCCCAACCAGGACCCGCCTTTTAACGGCATCGCGATCGCCAACGGCGTGCTGCATGTGAAGATGCATGAGTTCCTGGACGCGGGCGGCTGGTGGCTGGGCAAGATGAGCTTCGCGTTCCGTTGGCAGGACGGAGCGCTCCGGCTGATCGGCTTCGACCGTGAAGGGATCGTCAAGAACACCGGCGCAACGGACGTTGCCAGCGTAAACTATCCGGCGCGTCGGATGATCGTGAAGACCGGCACCATGGCCGGAGACACGCCGGATGAAACCAGGACGGTCGCCTTGCCGAACAAGCCGCTGCTGACCATCGATCAGGTCGGCGACGGCCTCGCCTTCGATCCGGACGAACATTGATCGACTGTCTCGCGCGGCCCATGACCGGCGAGCGGTGCAGCGCCGAACCGTTCAGCGAGCGATATCGCGAGCGGTTGAAGGCCGCGTGCGCGCAGGACGGCGAGATCTGGGAGATCTACGCCAACAACTTCGGCCCGCAAGGCTTCGACGAGAGCATCGAGCGCTATACCTCCAACCCGCAGAATCGAACCTTCGTCCTGTTCGATGGCGACGAACTTGCCGGCATGTCGAGCTACCTCGGCATCGACGACAGCCGTCAGACGCTGGAGATCGGCGGCACCTATTACAGGCCCCATCTGCGCGGGACCGGGTTCAACCGCCGAGTCAAAGACATGATGCTGAAGCGCGCGTTCGACTGCGGAATCCGCCGGGTGGAATTTCGCGTCGATCGGCGTAACGCGCGCAGCCAGGCCGCAATGAAAAAGCTCGGCGCGGTCCGCGAAGGCGTGCTGCGTGCGGATCGCATCACCTGGACCGGACACGTCCGGGACACGGTTTTGTTCGCGATCCTGAAGGATGAGTACGACCGCTGACGGTTCGTCGGGTGATGGTCGAGACCGCTCGCGAACCGACCCCAAGGTAGAAAGCAGCGGATTCTTCGAAAAACGTCCGCCCAAGTGGCAGACCTGAAGGGGCCGCGCTAAGCAACGGACGTGGCGAAGCTCTACTTCTATTATGCGGCCATGAACGCAGGGAAATCGACCACCTTGCTACAGGCGGATTTCAATTATCGCGAGCGGGGTATGGAGACCATGCTGTGGACCGCGAAGCTCGACGAACGCGCGGGCGCGGGGGTCATCGGTTCGCGCATCGCCTTGTCGGCTCCCGCGCATGTCTATGACGAAGAGGTCGACCTGTTCTTGTCGATCGGCGACGAGCTGAAACGGCGCAGGCTCGACTGCATCCTGGTCGACGAGGCGCAGTTCCTCTCGCAGCGGCACGTGCTCCAATTGTGCGAGGTCGCCGATCGCCTGGGCATTCCGGTGCTATGTTACGGTCTACGGACCGATTTCCAGGGAAAGCTCTTTCCGGGCTCCGCCGCGCTGCTCGCACTCGCGGACTCGATGGTCGAGCTCAAGGCCGTCTGCGAATGCGGGCGAAAGGCGACGATGAACCTGCGCGTCGACGCGGAGGGACATGCCGTTGCCGCTGGCGAACAGACCGAGATCGGAGGCAACGACCGCTATATCGCGCTTTGCCGCAAGCATTTCTTCGAGCGGCTGAGAGAAAGCGAAGCGCGGCAGCTGAGCCTTCGGCTATCCCGTACGCAATCTTGACGCGAGCGGGACTGCTCCCCACGCCATTCAAATGAATACAAGCAACGTCATCTACCAGATCGCGGTGTGGCTCGTGCCGCTGGTGATCGCGATCGTCTTCCACGAGGTCGCGCACGGGCTGGTCGCGAAGCGGCTGGGGGATCCCACGGCTCAGGAGAAGGGCAGGCTCACGCTGAACCCGATCCGCCACGTCGATCCCTTCGGCACGGTGATCCTGCCGATGCTGCTTGCGATCAGCCACGCACCCGTCTTCGGCTGGGCCAAGCCCGTTCCGGTCGACTACTCCCGGCTCAAGAACCCTCGGCGCGACATGGTGCTGGTCGCCCTTGCCGGACCCGGCACGAACCTGCTCCTCGCGCTTCTCGGAGCGGCGCTGCTGGCCGGCACAATCTTCTTCCGCGACGGTGCCGGCACCGTCGCTTCCGCGATCGTTGCAGCCAATGCGCTCAACTTCGTCCTGATCAATATCTTCCTTGCAGTCTTCAACCTGCTTCCGGTGCCTCCGTTCGACGGCGGGCATGTCGTTGAGGGTTTGTTACCGCCGCCTTTAGCGGAGGGCTTCCGCAGGATCGGGCGGTACTCTCTCTTGGTCTTCGTGATCTTGCTGCTCGTGCTCCCGGCGATCTCCCCGCAAGCGGACGTGGTCGCTCGCATCGTTTCGCCTATCGTGGACGCAATCACCCGCTTGTTCCTGGGGATCTTCGGTCTTCGAATTTGAGATGCTCCACGGGTGGATCATCCTCGACAAGCCCGTCGGCCTCGGCTCGACGACGGCCGTAAGCGCGGTCAAGCGCATCCTACGACAGTCGGGCGAGCCGAAAACCAAGGTCGGTCATGGCGGGACGCTCGACCCGCTTGCGAGCGGCGTCCTCCCGATCGCCCTGGGAGAAGCGACGAAGCTCTGCGGACGAATGCTGGACGCGACGAAAACCTACGATTTCACGATCCGCTTCGGCGAGGAGACGGATACGCTCGACGCCGAAGGCAAGGTGACCGGAAACAGCGACATCCGCCCCTTGCGCGATCAGGTAGAGGCCGTTCTTCCGCGCTTTATCGGTCAGATTGAGCAGACCCCGCCCGTCTATTCCGCGTTGAAGATCGATGGGAAAGCCGCCTACGCGCGCGCTCGGGCCGGCGAAGATGTCGAGATCAAACCGCGATCGATCACGATCTTGGACCTTCGGCTTCTGGAACAGTCACCCGACGGTGCGACCTTCAGTACGAACGTCTCCAAGGGCACCTACATCCGGTCGCTCGCCCGCGACATCGCTCGCGCGCTTGGAACCGTCGGCCACATTTCCTATCTTAGGCGTACGCGCGCAGGCCCATTCGGCCTCGATCGCGCCGTTTCACTGGACTTTCTCGAAGAAACGGCTAAGGCGCGCCAACTGACGAGGACGGTACTGCCGCTGGTTGCGGCGCTGGACGACATCCCGGCCCTCCACGTCACTCCCGACCAGGCACAGCTGCTCCGTCATGGACAGCGCTTGAGCGGGTTCCCCGCACAGCCGGGGCTTCAGCTGGCGACGTCGGAGGGAACTCCGGTCGCGCTGGTCGAAGCAACGGCCGACGGCCTGAAGGTCGTCCGGGGGTTCAACCTTTAGAAGAACAGGAGTGAAAAGATGTCGATTACTGCCGAGCGCAAGCAAGCGCTGATCAAGGAACATGCCCAGGCGAAGGGCGACACGGGGTCTCCCGAGGTTCAGGTCGCGATCCTGACGGAGCGCATCAACAACCTGACCCAGCATTTCAAGAGCCATGCGAAGGACAACCATTCGCGCCGCGGCCTTCTGATGCTCGTCAACCAGCGCCGGTCGCTTCTCGACTATCTGCGTCGCAAGGACGAGCAGCGCTACACCGACCTGATCGGCAAGCTCGGTCTCCGCAAGTGACGAAAGAGCGCCTGTTTGGCGCTCTTTTGGCATCCCGGACCTGATCCGGGATCCAGTATTAGGCTCCTGCCTTCGCGGGAGCATAACAAGAAAGTCCCGCAATTCGGCGGGGCGCAAGGGACCCCATGAAGTCCTACTTTCATGGGTACCCAGTGGGGCTAAACAGCGCCCCGATCCGCAGCGGGCCGGAATGCTCGCAAAGATGACCTCGGACGCATCTGGCGCCGAGTGAAGGGACGAAAATGTTCAATACGAAAACAGTCGAAATCGAGTGGGGCGGAAAAACCCTCAAGCTCGAAACGGGCCGCATTGCCCGTCAGGCCGACGGCGCGGTGCTCGCGACGCTCGGCGAAACCGTGGTGCTTTGCGCGGTCACGGCCGCCAAGTCGGTCAAGCCGGGGCAGGACTTCTTCCCGCTGACCGTCCACTACCAAGAGAAATTCTCCGCTGCCGGCCGGATCCCGGGTGGCTTTTTCAAGCGCGAGCGTGGGGCGACCGAGAAGGAGACGCTGACGTCGCGCCTGATCGACCGCCCGATCCGCCCGCTCTTCCCGGACGGCTTCTACAATGAAGTCCTCGTGATCGCCCAGGTGCTCTCCTACGACGGCGAGAACGAGCCCGACATCCTCGCCATGGTCGCAGCTTCGGCCGCGCTCACCCTGTCCGGCGTGCCCTTCATGGGCCCGATTGGCGCAGCTCGGGTCGGTTTCTCGTCCGAGGGCGAGTATATCCTCAACCCGACGCAGGCCGAGATTGGCGAAGGCCGGCTGGACCTGGTCGTCGCCGGCACCCGCGACGCCGTCATGATGGTCGAGTCGGAAGCGAAGGAGCTTTCCGAAGAGGAGATGCTCGGCGCCGTCATGTTCGCGCACAGCTCGATGCAGCCGGTGGTGGACGCGATCATCAAGCTCGCCGAGCAGGCCGCGAAGGAGCCATGGGAGCTTGCTCCGTCGGCCGACAAGACCGCGATCAAGAAGCAGCTCAAGGACCTCATCGGCGCCGACATCGAAGCCGCCTATCGCCTGACCAACAAGTCGGAGCGCTCGGCGGCGCTGAACGCCGCTCGCGAGAAAGCCGCTGCGGCCTTTGCCGAAGCGGATCCGCAGGAGCAGCTCGTCGCCGGCAAGCTGGTGAAGAGCCTGGAGGCGGACATCGTCCGCGGCGCGATCCTCAAGGAAGGCCGCCGTATCGACGGCCGCGACACCAAGACGGTCCGTCCGATCGAGGCCGTTGCGGGCCTGCTCCCGCGTACGCACGGTTCGGCGCTGTTCACCCGCGGCGAGACCCAGGCGATCGTCACGACGACACTGGGCACCAAGGACGCCGAGCAGATGATCGACGGCCTGGAGGGTCTCTCCTACCAGCGCTTCATGCTGCACTATAACTTCCCGCCCTATTCGGTCGGCGAAGTCGGACGCTTCGGCGCTCCGGGTCGGCGTGAGGTCGGTCACGGCAAGCTCGCATGGCGGGCGCTGCACCCGATGCTGCCGACGGTCGAGGAGTTCCCCTACACGATCCGTGTCCTCTCCGACATCACGGAGAGCAACGGCTCCTCGTCGATGGCGACGGTCTGCGGCGGTTCGCTAGCCCTCATGGACGCCGGCGTTCCGCTCAAAGCTCCTGTCGCGGGTATCGCCATGGGCCTGATCCTCGAAGGCAAGGACTTTGCGGTGATCAGCGACATCCTCGGCGACGAGGATCATCTCGGCGACATGGACTTCAAGGTGGCCGGCACCTCGTCGGGCATCACCACGATGCAGATGGACATCAAGGTCCGCGGCATCACCGAGGAGATCATGCGCACCGCCCTCGCCCAGGCGAAGGACGGCCGCGCGCACATCCTCGGCGAGATGGCTAAGGCTCTCGGCGAGACCCGCACCGAGCTCTCGGCCCACGCGCCGCGCATCGAGACCATGTCGATCCCCAAGGACAAGATCCGCGAAGTGATCGGCACCGGCGGCAAGGTGATCCGCGAAATCGTCGCGACCACCGGCGCCAAGGTCGACATCGACGACGAAGGCGTGATCAAGATCGCGTCGTCGGACCTGTCGCAGATCGAGGCGGCTCGCAACTGGATCCGTGGCATCGTCGCGGAGCCGGAAGTCGGCACGATCTACACCGGCAAGGTGGCGAGCATCGTCGACTTCGGCGCGTTCGTGACCTTCATGCCGGGCAAGGACGGCTTGGTCCACGTGTCCGAGATCAAGAACGAGCGTGTCGAGAACGTCCGCGACGTCTTGAGCGAAGGCCAGGAGGTCAAGGTCAAGCTGCTCGAAGTCGACCAGCGCGGCAAGGTCCGCTTGTCGATGCGTCTCGTCGACCAGGAAACCGGCGAAGAGCTCCCCGACACGCGTCCGCCTCGCGAACCGCGCGAGGGCGGCGAACGCGGCCCTCGCGGTGATCGCGGCGACCGTGGCCGTCATGGCCGCGGCGACCGGGATCGCGGCCCGCGGCGGGATCGCGGGGACCGTGGACCACGCGGAGATCGGGACGATCGCGGGCCGCGCGGAGATCGCGGGCCTCATCGTGAACGCGACGGCGGGAATGACGAAGGACCGGCCCCTGAGTTCGCTCCGGCGTTTCTAACCGGTGACGACGAGTAAGGGCCAAGGGCCTTGTACCACGAAGGGCCTCGCGAGAAATCGCGGGGCCCTTCTTCATATCACTGTGCCGCGCGCGCTGAACGGCTAGTACGGCGTCCCCAGGCTTTGTTCGATCTCGAGTCGGATCGCGCTGACCAGCCTTCGGCAATCGTCCGCGGCAGCTTTCAGCTTGACCTGAAGCTCTTCCAGCGCGGCCGTTTCAGCGTGGCGATCGAGATCGGCAGCAAGCACCTCAAGTCTTTCGACCCGCCGCATCAGGCTTTGCGTGGGATGGGCGTTGGTGTCCCACTCCCTGCTACTGCCAACGAGCCTCAGCTTGGGAGCCCCGCCGCCTGGCCTCGCGGGCCGTCCCAGATCCTGGATCCCCCTCGACCACATGATCGCATGAGCCACCAGCTCGGTAATCGCATCGATGGCATCGATCTCGTCGGGCGACGGGTCGCTCGGCTCTCGATGATAGATCGCAAACGTCCCGATGAGCGAGCCGTTCGTGTCACGGATGGGGGTGGACCAACACGAGCGAAGCCCATGAGGCAGCGCGTATTTGCGATAGTCGTTCCACAAGGGGTCGCTGGCGATGTCCCTCACGTAGACCGGGCGGCCGAAATAGGCTGCGGTTCCGCACGACCCGGCCCTTGGACCGATTTTCGATCCGTCGATCGCTTCACGATAAGCGCGGGGCAGATTGGGTGCCGCGCCGTGCGACAGCGTGCCGTCGGGATTGAGCAACAGGATAGACGTCAGCAATTCGCGATCGCTCATCCGCTCGACGGTCAGCAGATGGCGATTGAGCACATGCTCCAGCGTGTCGCCGCGCGTGAATTCTTCCGGGACCTGTGTGCCCCGGGCTTGCAACGATTCCCGAAGCCCAGCCGCAAACGGCATCGCCCTCTCCGCTACACCCAACAGCGCCAAACGCGCATCGCCACGTTAATGATGCACGCTGCGCTCTTCCATCGCTAAAAGTTAATCCAGTCCCGTCCCAGGACGAATCGGGGGCGGCCCTGATTTCCGCGCGGACTGGCCCCTACCCCGCGACCAGCCGATATCCGACCGCCGGCTCGTTGATGATGATCTCCGGCCGAGCGGGATTGCGCTCCAGCTTCTGCCGAAGCGCACGAATGGCGACCCGCAGATATTCAGTTTGTGCTTCTTGTGCCGGCCCCCAAGCCGACCGCAGCAGATGTTCGTGGGTGAGGACGCGGCCGGGATGTTTCGCAAGTTCGGCCAAAATGAGAAATTCCTTCGGCGTCAGATGGACCTCCTTGCCGTCGCGGGACACGGTCCGCTGGAACAGGTCGATCACGATCGGCCCTGCCACCACCCGCTTCTGGTCGGCACCCGGATCGAGCTCCAGCAGATTGGAGACATAACGCTCGAGCTTGGCGGCTTCCGATCCGATCGCCGAGACCTGCGCCTTGTCGCTCGTGCCCGCGCGCCTCAGGTCTCGCACGGCGGCGCTGATCACAGCCAATGGCGGACGCAGATCATCGCCGATTGACGACAGCAAGGCCGCGCGGAGCCTGTCCCGCTCCCGCACCGTCGCAAACTGACGGGTCTGGGCCTCTAGCCTCGCTCGCTCCAATGCCAGCGCGACCTGGTCGAGCAAGCTCGACAGCAGGGGCAGTTGTTGCTCGTCGATCGGCGGCATCCCGTCGTCGCGGGCGAGGCCGACGGCAGCGATTTGTCCGCCTTCGGAGCGAACCGCGTGGAACACCCATTCGGCCGGCTGCGCGCGGTCCGTGCCCCTGCCGGCGGGCTGCCCCGACTCGATCGCCAATGCCGCTGCCGCGACGTCGCTCGGTGTCAGGCGATTGCCGGGTGGCGCAGACGCAATGACCTTCGGCTCCGGCGAGCCCTTCACCAACATCGCGTTGCAATTGAACAGGAGCTGCAGCTCGGCGCACGTCGTGGCGGCGATGTCTTCCTCGCTGCTCGAGGACAGCAGTCGGCGCGCAAATCCCGCGATGGTAGCGTTCCGCGCCGCGTGCGCCGCCGCCAGGCGAGCCTGTCTACGAATGCCGGCCGCGAGCTGACTGGTGACCAGTGCGACTATGAGGAGGACGACAAGGGTGACGATGTCGGTCACGCGATCGACGCGGAACGTGTGAACCGGGGCGGTGAAGAAGAAATTGTAGGCGAGCGCCGCAGCGAGGCCGGCCGCGATCCCGGGTCCGATGCCCCACAAGGCCGCGGCGGCAAGCACCGCCGGCAAGTAGATCATATCGACCGGCGCGGTTCCCCACCTGGGGGCGATCCACAGCCCGACCAGCGTCGAAATGGCGACCATGGCGATCGCTCCGGCGTAAGCCTGGATGCGTCCCGCTATCGAACGTCCGTTTCCGTTCATGGCTGTTAACTGCGCCTCACGCGGGCCCGAGCCAAGGAGGCCCGCCTAAAAACCACATAGAATCTTTACGCCGCTCGGAACCACATTCGGCGCATGGCCACCCTCGCCCCAAGTGCTGCGATCAGCGCGGACAATATCGCAACGCCTCACGGCCCAAGCGAAGCATTGCCCAAGCTCATGCTTGGAGCCATCGGAGTCGTTTACGGCGATATCGGTACCTCGCCACTCTACACGATGAAGGAAAGCTTCCTCGGCCCGCATCCGCTCGCCGTCGATCCGCTGCACATCTTCGGGGTGCTCAGCCTGATTTTCTGGACGCTGATGATGATCGTCACGTTCAAATATGTCGGCGTCGCGATGCGCGCCGACAATCGCGGGGAAGGCGGTTCGTTCGCCCTACTGTCGCTGATCGCGCGCAATCTCGACGGCAAGAGGAAATGGGCGCCGACGCTCATCATGCTCGGCGTCCTCGCGACGTGCCTATTCTACGGCGACGCGATGATCACTCCGGCCATTTCGGTCCTCTCGGCGGTCGAGGGACTGACGATCGTCCAGGCCGAGCTCCAGCCGGTAGTCGTCCCGATCTCGATCGCCATCCTCGTCGGGCTGTTCCTCGTACAGGCGCGCGGGACAGCGAAGGTCGGCAATCTGTTCGGACCCGTGATGGTGCTCTATTTCGCAGTGCTTGCCACGCTCGGCGTGATGAACATCATGGCGCATCCTGAAATCGTCGGCATCCTGAACCCCGTCTGGGCGGTCAAATTCTTCGCCTACAATCCGAAGCTCGCCTTCCTCGCGCTCGGCTCCGTGTTCCTGTGCGTGACCGGGGCGGAAGCGCTTTATGCCGACATGGGCCATTTCGGCCGGAAGGCGATCAACTTCTCCTGGCTGACGCTCGTCTATCCCTGCCTCGTCCTCAACTATATGGGTCAGGGGGCGCTCCTGCTCAGCCATCCGGCGGCGGCTACGAACCCATTCTATCTGCTTGCTCCCGAATGGGCGCGATTGCCGCTCGTGTTCCTCGCCACCGTTGCAACGATCATCGCGAGCCAGGCCGTCATCTCCGGAGCTTTTTCCGTCACCCACCAGGCGGTCCAGCTCGGCTTCCTGCCGCGCCTGAAGACGGAGCATACGAGCGAGAAGGCGCTCGGCCAGATCTATATTCCGGCCGTCAATTGGGGCCTGCTGGTAATGGTCATCATCCTCGTGCTCGGGTTCAGGGAGTCGAGCCGGCTCGCTTCCGCCTACGGCATCGCGGTGACCGGCACGATGCTGATCACCTCGGTCATGCTCGGAGTTCTGATGCTCTACGTGTGGAAGTGGAACCGCTTGCTTGCGGTCGGCCTTACTTCGCTGTTCCTGATCGTCGACGGCGCCTATTTCGCCTCGAACATCACCAAGATCCCCGATGGCGGCTGGTTCCCGCTCCTCGTCGCGGCGGTCAGCTTCACAGTTCTCACGACCTGGGCGAAAGGCCGTCAGCTAATGCGCGATCGGTTGGCCGCCTCCGCGCTTCCGCTTCCGGTGTTCATCAAGTCCGTGGCCAAGTCGGTTCATCGCGTACGGGGGACGTCCGTCTTCCTTTCCGCAGCTGCGGACAACGTCCCCGCCGCCTTGCTACACAATCTGAAGCACAACCAGGTGCTGCACGAGCGCGTCCTGATCCTGCACGTGAAGGTCGAGGAAGTGCCCCACGTCGCTGCCGAGAATCGAG
>JBKPJK010000139.1:0-1597 GCA_046730635.1 Pseudomonadota bacterium
ACATAGCCATGCAGCGTGCGGTCGAGGATGTTGCCGAGCGCTCCGCCGAGTACCATCCCCAGCGCGATCTGGTCGAGCCGGTTCTTCTCGCGCCCGTTCCACACCGCAACCCCGATCGCGATCGCGGTCGTGAGGCCGACCAGCATCCAGCGCCCGACCGGATTGGTCGCATTGAGCAGCCCGAGCGAAATGCCGTTGTTCTGCGTGTAGGTGAACTGGAAGAAGGGCAGCAGATAATGCTCCGCTCCGATCTCGTTGACGCCCATCGGGCCGGTCACGATCCACTTCGTGAGTTGGTCGAGCGCGAACACCACCAGCGCGACCGCGAAGCCGAGGCGATACTTAGCCATTCAGAACATCCTCGCAGCGGTGATCGAGCTCGCCGTCGGCCTGCACCTCCGGCATGAAACGCCAGCACCGACCGCATTTGTGGTTGCTAGTCTCGGTCACCCGGAACTCATCGCCTTTGTGAACCGCAGAGACGATGAACAGCTCGGCCAGCTCCTCTGCAGATGCGGGGAGCTCGGGCAAGGTAATCTCGGCTTCGAGGCTCGATCCGATGACCTTCTCGCGACGCATCGGTTCGATCGCCTCGGTCACCTTGGTACGAAGCTCGCGAAGCGCATTCCATTTCGCTTCATCGGCTCCAACGCGAGTTACCTCGGGCCACTCGAGCAAGTGCACCGAACCACCCTCGGGATAGCGCGTTCCCCAAACCTCCTCGGTGGTGAAGACCAGGACCGGCGCCAACCACCGCACCAGCGCGTGGAACAGGATGTCCAGCACCGTCCGGTACGCGCGCCGCCGCTCGGTCTGGAACCCCGTCTCCGGGTTCACTTCGCAATAGAGGACGTCCTTGCGGATATCGAAGAAGAAGGCGCTGAGGTCGTTGTTCGCGAAGTCCGCGAGCAGGCGGGTATAGGTGTTGAAGTCGAAGTCATTGACTGCTTGGCGAAGCTTCGCGTCCAGCTCCGCCGTCAGGTGGAGCATGTAGCGCTCCAGCTCCGGATAGGCCGCGACGTCATCCAGCCGCTGGTCCGCGCTGAACCCGTCGAGCGCCCCGAGCAGATAACGGAACGTATTCCTCAGCTTCCGATATTGGTCCGCGACCCCGGCGAGGATCTCCTTCCCGATCCGGTGATCCTCGGTGAAGTCCACCGACAGCGCCCATAGTCGCAATATGTCGGCGCCATATTCCTTCATCAGGTCGATCGGGCTGATCGTGTTGCCCAGGCTCTTGGACATTTTCATGCCCTTGGCATCCATCGTGAAGCCGTGGGTCAGTACGGCGTTGTAAGGCGCACGTCCGCGCGTCCCGCAGCTTTCGAGCAAGGACGACTGGAACCAGCCGCGATGCTGGTCGGAGCCTTCGAGGTAGAGGTCGGCGGGCCAGCGCTCCTCGGACCAGTGGCCGCTCTCCAGCACGAAGACGTGCGTGCAGCCGCTGTCGAACCAGACGTCGAGAATGTCGGTGACCATCTCGTAATCGTCGGGATTGCGATTGCCGAGGAAACGCGCGGCATTCTCCTTGTCCCAGGCGTCGACGCCGTCCCTGGTTATCGCCTCGACGATCCGTCCGTTGACGTCGCGATCGACC
>JBKPJK010000140.1:0-11620 GCA_046730635.1 Pseudomonadota bacterium
GCTAAAGTTCGTGAAATGAGGGGCGGTCCAGAAATGGGCCGCCCTCTCTTTTTATGCCGACCTTGAACGTTCCCGATTTCACGCCGATGTAGGCGCTACCAGCAACAAAGGATCCGCTTCCCGTGCTTGATCATCAGGACATCGTTTCGCAGCTCGTTCCCATCGTCATCGAGCAATCCAATCGGGGCGAGCGCAGCTTCGACATCTATTCGCGGCTGCTGCGCGAACGCATCGTCTTCATCACGGGAGCGATCGAGGACCATATGGCCTCGCTGATCACCGCCCAGCTGCTCTTTCTCGAGTCTGAGAACCCGAAGAAGGACATCTTCATGTACATCAACTCGCCGGGTGGCGTGGTGACGGCGGGCTTGGCGATCCACGACACGATGCAATACATCCGTCCGAAGGTCAGCACGGTGTGCATCGGCCAGGCCGCTTCGATGGGCAGCTTTCTGCTCGCGGCCGGCGAGCCAGGCATGCGGGTCGCGCTGACCAACAGCCGGATCATGGTCCATCAGCCTTCAGGCGGCGCCCAGGGCATGGCTGCGGACATCGAGATCCAGGCGCGCGAAATCCTGCGCATGCGTCAGCGCCTGAACGAGCTGTACGCCAAATATACCGGCCAGCCGATCGAAGAGATCGAGAAGGCCATGGACCGCGACAAATTCCTCGAGGCCGACGAGGCCAAGGCCTTCGGCATCATCGACGAGGTGTTCGACAAGCGGCCTGATGCCGGCGATGACGCCGGGACCGGTGCGGGTGACGTGACGCCGGCCTAAGCGCCGCGAAAGGGCGAATTCGCTCCACAGCCAACAATGTGTAAATAGGCGTCGGCAACCGCTCCTAGCTCAACCGGATAGAGCGTCGGGCTTCGAACCCGAAGGCTGGGGGTTCGAGTCCCTCGGAGCGGGCCACCGCGCGATCGGCCGCGTAAAAATGAGGCCAGGGTGTCGCGCTCAGGCTGCGTAAAATTCCGTCCTATACTCTCGATCCTGGAGTGCTCGACCCGCGCCCAGGGCGACGCAGGTGAGGGGCTCCTCGTCGACACGAACGAGAAGCCCGGTTTCATCGCCGAGCACGGTGTCGATATTCCGAAGCAGCGACCCACCTCCTGTCATGACCAGGCCTCGATCGATGATATCCGCCGCGATCTCAGGGCCTGCGTGCTCCAGGGCGCCGGTCACGATTTCGACGATCTGCTGGACGACCTCGGTTAGGGCTTCCGCCAGCTCCGCTTGGGTAAGGCCGATCTCGCACGGGTTTCCGCTCGCGATGTCGCGGCCCCCGACGAAGCCCACGATGTGCTGCCCTTCGGCCGTGACCAAGGCCGACCCAATTTCTTTCTTGATGCGCTCGGCCGATGCAGGCCCGATGACGACGTTGTATTTTCTTCTTAGATAAGCGGCGATCGCTTCATCCATCTTGTCGCCGCCGACCCGCGCTGAGGTGCTGTAGGTCGGTCGCTTCAGCGCAATGATGCCGACCTCTGTCGTGCCGCCGCCGATGTCGACCACCATCGACCCGACCGGCTCGTCGACGGGCAAGCCGGCGCCGATCGCGGCAGCCATCGGTTCTTCGATCAGTGAAACCTCGCGCGCGCCGGCATTGTAAGCGGCCGCCTGGATGGCGCGACGCTCAACTTGGGTCGAGGCGGACGGGACGCCGATCACGATTTCGGGTCCGCGCGATATGAGCGACCGGCTGCCCGTTGCCTTCTCGATGAAATGTTTGATCATGGCTTCGGCGATATCGAGATCGTTGATTACGCCGTCGTTCAGGGGGCGATGGGTCCGGATATTGTCGGGCGTTTTGCCTATCAGGATCTTCGCGTCGCTGCCCACGGCGCGGATTCGTTGGGCGCCTTGAACCGTCTCAAGGGCCACGACCGACGGTTCGTTGATCACAATCCCCTCGCCGGGCACGTACACCAGCGTGTTGGCGGTCCCGAGATCGATGGCGATTTGCCGTGACCCCGCCGATACGAAGCGACTGAAATCCATTACGAAGCGACCCCGAAGCCGTGGACTGCTTTCGCCGCCGGTGGATGGATCTACTATCAGGAAATCTGCTGACTTTTCAGAAGGGTAATCCAGCGCTTGGAGCCGAGCTTAAACCATCGAAGAAATTGCCGTGTCGTGTTCAGCCGGCGGTCCGTTCTACTCTTGTTCTCTCAGAACAAATAGGATACGCCAAGCCGATCAAGGCGGAGTTTGGCCGCCGGTGATGAAACGAATGATCGCTTGCAAAGACAAGGGAGACAGGGGACATGGCAGCGCAGTTGAAAGTCATCGGTAGCAATATGGAATCCCCCAGCATGGACCGGCAGAAGGCGCTCGAGGCGGCGCTTGCCCAGATCGATCGCGCGTTCGGCAAGGGCTCGGCAATGAAGCTCGGCAGCCGCGAGAAGATTGAGATCGAGACGATCTCGACCGGGTCGCTCGGTCTGGACATCGCACTGGGAGTCGGCGGGCTTCCGCGCGGACGCGTCGTCGAAATCTACGGGCCGGAAAGCTCGGGCAAGACGACGCTTGCGCTACACGCGATCGCGGAGGCTCAGCGAAATGGCGGAACGGCCGCTTTTGTCGATGCCGAGCATGCGCTCGACCCCGTTTATGCCAAGAAGCTCGGCGTCGACATCGACGAGCTGATCGTGTCGCAGCCCGATACGGGCGAACAGGCGCTCGAGATCGTCGATACCTTGGTCCGCTCGAACGCGATCGACGTGCTGGTGGTGGACTCTGTCGCCGCGCTGGTTCCACGCGCGGAGATCGAGGGCGAGATGGGCGACAGCCATGTCGGCTTGCAGGCGCGTCTGATGAGCCAGGCGCTGCGCAAGCTCACAGGCTCGATCAGTCGTTCGCGCTGCATGGTGATCTTCATCAACCAGGTGCGGATGAAGATCGGCGTGATGTACGGCAATCCGGAGACGACGACCGGCGGCAATGCGCTCAAGTTCTACGCCTCGGTCCGTCTGGACATTCGCCGCACCGGTCAGATCAAGGATCGCGACGATATCGTCGGCAACACGACGCGCGTGAAGGTCGTCAAGAACAAGGTCGCCCCGCCGTTCAAGCAGGTCGAATTCGACATCATGTACGGCGAAGGGGTGTCCAAGGTCGGCGAAATCCTGGATCTTGGCGTCAAGGCGGGCCTTGTCGAGAAATCCGGCGCCTGGTTCAGCTACGACTCGGTGCGCATCGGCCAGGGCCGCGAGAACGCGAAGACCTATCTCAAGGAAAATCCGGACGTCGCCCAGCGCATCGAGAATGCCATCCGCGGGAAGACCGAAGAGGTCGGCGAAGCGCTGATGATCGGCGCCGGCGAAGACGAGCTCGCGGAATAGCTTAGCCGAAATCTTCTGCGATACAGGGCGGCTCTTCGCGCGCTTCGATCGGCGCGAAGAGCCGCTTCGGTTCTGTCAGCACGATGATCAGGAAGCCTCCGGACGCGCACAGCGCCGTGCCGACGACGAACGGCACTGGCGTCCCGTCGAACTGCTGCCCGATGACGAAGCCGATCAGTGCGGCGCCGACCGTGCCGACCACGCCCTGAACGGAAGAGGCCGTGCCCGCGATCGGCGCCATATTCTCCATGGCCAGCGTGCCGAGGTTCGAGGAGGTAAAGGCGAAGCAGCCCATGGTGAGGCCCTGCATCACGATGAAGCTGGTCAGCGTCTCATATCCGCTCAGCGCAATCGCTGCGTGCGTTGCGGTGACGAGCGCAAAAGCGGCGGCGGCCGTATGGCCGACGCGCCTGAGGCCGAAGCGCCCGATGACCCTGGAATTGAGATAAGAGGCGAGGGCCATCGGTGCCGCGATCGAGCCGAATACCAGGCCGATGAAGCGCCCTTCGTGGAAGGCATCGAAGATGATCTGCTGGATCGAGCTGATGTAAGCGATCAATCCTGAAAAGCTCACCGTCATCGCGAGGGTGTAGCCGCGCGATAGCGGATCGCGGACCGTCTGGACGACTGCGCCGCTCATCTCGCGCCAGTCCAGTCCGCGCCTGAATTCGGGATGCAAGGTTTCGGGTAGGCGAATCCACGACCAGGCGAACATCGTCAGGGCGTATCCGGCGAGCACCACGAAGATCGTTCGCCAGGGAAAGAAGAGCAGGATCAACTGACCGATATTGGGTGCGAGGACCGGCACAAGCATGAAGGTCATGAACACCAGGCTCATGACCCGGGCCATGGCCTCGGCCTCGAAAAGGTCGCGAACCATCGCCACGACGAGTACGCGGGTGACGGCGGCAGACGCGCCCATTGCGACGCGCCCGGCGATCAACAGCGGAAAGCTGCCTGCGAATGCGCACAGTAGGGCGAATATGCCATAAAGCGTTACGCCGCAGGCAAGAATCGGCTTGCGCCCGAAGCGGTCCGCCAGCGGACCCCACAGGAGCTGGGTCGAAGCAAACCCAAGGAAATAGCAAATCACGACCAACTGGCGCTCGTTCTCCCGAGCGACGTGCAAAGACCGGCCTATGTCCGGCAGAGCGGGGATCATCGCGTCGATCGCGAAGGCGTTGAGCGCCATCAGCCCCGCGAGCATGGCCGTCATCTCGCGCGTGCCCGGGCGCTTCACGCCGTCCTGGAAGGCCGAATCGAACATTGGGACGCGCCTGCTGGCCCATTGCTCATCGCCGTGCAACAACGGCGCCGCCAAAAAGGGGAATATGATGGCCCAGCCGCACTTCGGGCGCCGAACCTTCATGAAGAGTGCCGGAGCGCTGGCCGCTTCCATGACGCTGCCTTTGGAACGGGTGTTCGCTCAGGCTGCAGCGGAACTCCCGACGATCAAGATTCCAGCGCCGATCTCATCCGACGAGCGCGTGCGCCGACTGGCCGGGGCGCGGCAGCTGATGCACACCGCGGGGATCGCGGCGGTCCTCGTCGAATCGGGACCGAGCCTCGATTATTACACGGGCATCCAGTGGCGGCGCAGCGAGCGATTGACCGCCGCCGTCATTCCCGCCGTGGGCGATCCGATCGTCGTGACGCCCTTCTTCGAGCGGCCCAGCATCGCGGAGATGCTCAAGGTTCCGGCGGAGATCCGCACCTGGAATGAGGACGAGGAGCCGCTGAAGCTGGTGGCCGACTTCCTCAGGGAGCGGAATGCCGCCACGGCGCCGATCGGCTTCGAGGAGACCGACCGATTCTGGATCATGGATCGGCTCAGGCGGCAGCTGCCGAGTGCGGCGATCGTGAACGCCAACCCTGTGGTCAGGGCTCAGCGAATGATCAAGACGCCGGCCGAATTGGCCCTGCTTCAGGCCGCGAACGACATTACGGCGGCATCGCTCCGCTACGCCGGCGAGCGCACCCGCGAGGGCATGAGCGGCGCTGACATCGATGCGATGATCGCGGCGGCTCACAAAAAGCTCGGCGGCGAATATGACGGCGGGCTTGTCCTCATCGGCGAGGCCTCCGCCTATCCGCACGGCAGCAAGGTCCCCCATACGGTCAAGCGCGGCGACGTCGTACTGCTCGACTGCGGCTGCTCCGTGCACGGTTACCAATCGGACATTTCACGGACTTACGTGCTTGGCGATGCGCCGGCCGAGGTCCGGAAGGTGTTCGATCAGGTCAGGCGCGGTCAGCAAATAGCGATGGCCGCCGCCAAGATCGGCGCGCCCGCGGGAAGCGTCGATGACGCCGTGCGCCGCGCCTATGAGAGTTGGGGCTATGGACCAGGCTACAAATTGCCGGGAACGCCGCACCGCACGGGCCACGGCATCGGCATGGAAGGGCATGAGCCGGTCAACCTGGTGCACGGCGAGACGACACCGCTTGCCGTGGGCATGTGCTTCTCCGACGAGCCCGGCATCTATCTGCCCGGCAAGTTCGGCGTACGGATCGAGGATTGTTGGCACCTCACCGAAGCCGGGCCGAGATTCTTCAGCCAGCCGCCCTCGAGCATCGACAGGCCCTTCGGCTAGAAGTGGTCCTCGACAGGGCCAGTCCGCTTCACGTGCGAGGGCGCATGCGGCGGCTCGATGTCGACCGGCTCCTGCGGATCGAGATTGCCCTCCCACCGCGCCACGACGCTTGCCGCGACCGCATTGCCGACGACGTTGGTCGCCGAGCGACCCATGTCGAGGAAATGGTCGACGGCGAGGATCAGAAGCAGGCCGGCCTCGGGAATGCGGAACATGGACATGGTTGCGGCAATGACCACGAGGCTCGCGCGGGGAACGCCGGCCATGCCCTTCGAGGTGATCATCAGCACCAGCAGCATTGTGATTTCCTGCCCGATGGTGAGGTCGATGCCATAGGCTTGCGCGATGAAAATCGTCGCGAAGGTCATGTACATCATCGAGCCGTCGAGATTGAACGAGTAGCCGAGCGGCAGGACGAAGCTCGCGATGCGTGGCGGGACCCCGAAGCGATCGAGCGCTTCCAGCGTGCGAGGATAGGCCGCCTCGCTCGATGCGGTGGAGAAGGCCAGCACCACCGGGTCTCGGATGTAACGAACGAGATGACGCGTCCTCGGGCCCACGATCGCGAAACAGACCCCGATGAGCACGGCCCATAGAATGAACAGGCCAAGATAAAAGCTGCCGACGAACTTCCCGAGCGTCGCGATGATTTGCGGACCGCGCTCCGCAAGCGCGGACGCGACCGCGGTGAAGACGGCGAAGGGCGCGAACCGCATCACATAGTCGGTCACCTGCAGCATGACGCGAACCAGGGCTTCGACGCCTCGGACGATCGGCTTTCCTCGTTCCCCCACGGCCGTGAGCGCGACCCCGAAGAACAGCGAGAAGATGACGATCGGCAGGATTTCGTTCGTGCTCATCGCCTCGAAGATCGATTGCGGCACGAGATGCGAGACGAAGTCCTTGAGATTGAAAGCCGCGGTCTCGACGCCGCTGGCGGCGGTCGCCGGTGGAATGGGAAGGTTCAGGCCGACGCCTGGATGGAGAACCGTAACCAGCAGGAGCCCGAGCGTCAGCGAAACGAGGCTGGCGAGAATGAACCACCCGATGGACCGGACGCCCACGCGACCGAGCGCTGCGACGTCGCCCATATGGGCAATGCCGGCCACGAGCGTCGAAAAGACGAGGGGCGCGATGATCATCTTGATCAGGCGCAGAAAGAGCGCGGTGACAATGCTGAGGTAGTCCGCAATGGACTTGAGCTGCGCGGCGCTAGCGGGCGTTCCGTCGTCGATCGCTGCGTTGATCGCCCAGCCTGCGATAATCCCAAGCACCAGGGCGATCAGAATGTAACGCGTCAGCTTCGCCATTGGAATTCCCTTCGAAGGCGACCCAAGCCCGAGCGTTGCGCGCCGTCAAGCTTCACAGCTGGCCTTGCGCTGGGCTAGGGCCCCGCGCATGGCTGACGGCGACACCGCTCCCAGCGTCCTCGATTTCGGGCGCGAAATCCTTCACGACGAGGCGCGCGCCCTCGACGCCCTTGCTGACAGCCTGGGTGGTGAGTTCGAACGCGCGATCGGGCTGATCCTCGAGTGCAAGGGCAAGTTGATCGTCAGCGGCCTCGGCAAGTCCGGGCACATCGCCCGCAAGATTGCCGCGACCTTCGCCTCGACCGGAACCACAGCGACGTTCCTGCATCTTGCCGAGGCGATCCACGGTGACCTTGGGATGGCTGCTCGCGGCGATGTTGCCCTGCTGATTTCACAAAGCGGGGAGACGGCCGAGCTCGAGCCGGTTATCGATCACTTCGCGAGAATCGGCATCCCCATTATCGCCATCACAGGCAACTCGGCCTCGATGCTCGCCTCAGCAGCGGCTGCACCGCTGGTGTTGCCGCACTGGCATGAAGCGGGTCCCGAGGCGGTTGCGCCGACGAGCTCGACGACAATGACTCTCGCTCTGGGCGACGCGCTGGCGATGACCGTGATGCGGCAGAAGGGGTTCACCCGAAAGGATTTCGGGCAGCTGCACCCTGGCGGGTCGCTGGGAGCGCGACTGAAACCCGTGAGCAGGCTGATGCATAAGGGCAAGGCGCTGCCGCTGACCCGCTCCGATACCAACATGCATCAGACCGTGGTGGAGATGTCGGCCAAGAGGTTGGGCGTCATCGGAGTGACCGACGAGGCCGGATATCTCCTAGGCGTCATTACCGACGGCGACCTTCGGCGGAACATCGAACGCGGCCTCGACCATTCGGCGTCGGAGTTCATGACGAAGGATCCGAAGACGATCGCAGCCGACGCGCTGATCGACGAGGCCCTGACGCTGTTCGAAGAGCATAAGATCACGGCACTGTTCGTCGTCGAGCAGGATGAGAGCGGCAAGAAACCGGTGGGCGTCCTCCACATTCACGATTGTCCTCCGACGCGATGAACAGCGTTATCCTGATCCCGGCGCGTTATGCCTCGACCCGCTACCCAGGAAAGCCGCTGGTCGAGTTGAAAGGTGCCGGCGGCGCTGCCAAGCCGCTCATTCTCAGGAGCGTCGAGGCCGCGCGCCGCGTCCGCGGCGTCTCGGGCGTGTTCGTGGTGACCGACGATGACCGGATCGCAGATAGCTGCACTCGGCGCGGTGTCGGCGTGATCATGACTTCGCCGGAGTGCCGCAACGGCACAGAACGATGCGCCGAGGCGCTCGCCTCGCTTCATGAGCCGGACCTCGTGATCAATTTCCAGGGCGATGCGCTGCTGACTCCACCGGGCTTCGTGGAGGTGCTGATCGCCCGAATGAAGAGTGACTCAGACGCTCTCGTCGCGACCCCCGCAATGCTGGTGCGGAGTGAAGAGGTCCGGGCACTGCAGGTCGAGGAGGCGGCGGGCCGGGTGGGGGGAACGAGTGTCGTGATCGATGCTCAGGGACGCGCTTTATATTTCTCGAAGCGGCTGATCCCGCACCTTCCTTCGGGCGCGCTGGACGGAGCCATGTCTCCGGTTCGACTCCACGTCGGCGTATACGCCTATCGGCCCGAGGCACTCGAGCGCTACGTCTCGACGCCGGTTAGCGAGCTGGAGACCCTCGAAGGCCTGGAACAGCTGCGGTTCCTGGTGGCCGGAGTTCCCGTGTCGGTGGTGGACGTCGAGACCCCGCCTTTTGCGTTGCGCGAGTTGAACAACCCCGAAGACGTTGCACCCATCGAGCAGGCGCTTGCCGAAGCTGGACTAGAATGAGCTTCTGGGACTCGCTCGACCCCAGATATCGCCTGATATTGTGCGACGTCTGGGGCGTGGTTCACGACGGCGTGAATCTTTATCCCTCGGCGGCTGAGCGGTTACTTCAGTGGCGGCAGCAAGGTCGATGCGTGCTGCTCCTGACCAATGCGCCGCGCACGGCGGACGCGGTCGAGCAGCAGCTCAACCGGATCGGTTTGCCGCGCGACGCGTACGACGCCGTTGCGACCAGTGGCGAGGCAGGGATCGAGGCGCTCCATGCCTTGGGCAGACCGGTGGGATTCATCGGAACCCCGGGCGACCGGGAGATCCTGGAGGGCCGCGGCATCGTGATTGCGGATAGGGATAACTTTTCCGATCTCGCCTGCACCGGAGTTACTGGGCAGCGTCCCCGTCCCGACGACTATCGCGAGGACCTGGAGCGGTGGGTGGAGCGAGACGTGCACATGCACTGCCTCAACCCGGATCGGCTTGTGATCCGGGGAGGGGTGCCCGAGGCGTGCGCCGGTGCGATCGCGGACCTTTACGCCATGCTCGGAGGGCGGGTGACCTGGTACGGCAAGCCCCATGAAGCGATCTATCGCCACGCGCTGCACCTGGCCGGCAATCCGCCCACCGATGAGGTGCTCGCAGTCGGCGATGGCCTGCAGACCGACATATTGGGGGCGGCTCATATGGGCTTCGACACTGTGTTCGTCAGCGGGGGAATCAGCGCGGGCGAACGCTTTCCCAACGACTTCGGCGATCGGCATGGCCTCCCAGGCTGGCAGCCGGTGGCGGTTGTCGACGGGCTCGCCTAGGCGGCCTGGCGTCGCCTTCGCGAATACTCGCCCCACAGCTGCCACATCATCACCGCCGCGGTCGCAGCATTGCCGATCACGAATGCGATGGCGGCCCCGCTCACGCCGAGCGTCCAACACAAGGGTGCGATGAGCAGGAAGAAGGCGATTGTACCGATCAAGCGGGCAGTCACCGCCGCATCGGGCCGATCGAGCGCGAAGAGCATGGGCGGCAGCGGAAAGCTGAAAACGCTGATGAAGGGAACGAGCATCAGGATGACGAGGGCCTGGTAGGCTCCAAGGAACTCCTTGCCGAACAGCACGGCGATCAGGGGTTCTCCGCCGACGAGCAGAATGACAATCGCCAGCAAGGCGACGGCACTTGCGAGCGCAGCTCCGCGCAGCATCAGCTTCCACGGCTTCTTGGTGCTGAGATCCATGCGGACGATCTCAGGATAAAATGCCTTTGCGAGAAGATCGGCGGGCTTCGACGCGCTGTCCGAGAGCGTGGAGGCGACACGGAAGAGGGCGGCGCCCGCCGGCCCGAGGAGGCCGCCTACGACCACGCGGGCGATCGGCCCCCAAGCGGCCTGCACGCTTGCGTTCAAGTTGACGTGGATCGCGAAGCGCCAGGCACCGGGAAGCGATTCCGGGCGAAGCGTCGGACGAATCCCTTCAAGGAGGCCGCGGCGGCGCAGCTCGCGCCACGCCAGGAACCAAAGATAGAGGTCTCCGCCCAGATCGGTGAGGTACCACGCGGCTACGTAGGCGCCGAACGGAGCATGCGCGAAGAAAGCGATGATCACCAGGATGACTCGGCTGATCGGAGACGCCGTGCTCTGCCAGCTGATGAGATCGAAGCGGTCCAAGGCGCGCAGGACTCCGCTCGGCGTTGCCGCGCCCATCGTTGGAAGAAGGGTGCAATAGAGCATGGCAAGCCAGAGCTGATCGGAGGATATTCCAACCCATTGCGCAATGAATGGGAGGGCTGCGACGGCGGCGAGCATTCCGCCGACGCCGCTCACCGCGTCGAGCGCGAAGGCAAAGCCCGTCGAGGTCTTGAAATCGTCCACGTCACCATGGACCGCGCGCGATCCGTAGCGGACGATCAGCTGCCAGGACTGGAACTTCGTGATTCCGCTGACCGCTTTGGCGTAGCTCGTGATGAGGATCAGTGCGCAGAACATCAGAAGTCCAAGCGCATGCGTGGCGAAGGAAATCGTCGCGATTCCGGCGATCGCCGCGACAATGCGCGAGATCCCGAGATAGCTGCTGTTCTTCAGCAGGGACCGAAAATGCTGGTCTTTGAACCAGTGCTTCATCGCCGTCCGGCCTAGACCAGACGGCAACGGCTGTCAGTCAATCAAATTTGCTGGCTCAGGCGGGCTCGGGGACGCTTTTCTGGATGACCTTGTCCGCGAGCGGACCGTTGAGCTCGGCTAGGTGGTCGAACTGTGCCTCGTACGTTGCCAGGCCCTGGCTCTGAGAACGCAGCTCGGCCTCAAGCCCACTGAGCTGCGCCTCCGGAATCAGCGCATCGATCCGGTCCCAACCGGTCCAGCCGTCGCGCGGGCCCATTCCCAGCATTTGGCCGCGCCGGCCGGCAACCGCCGACGTGATCCGGCTCGTGGAGCTGGACGGACAGACGACCGTCAGCTTGTGCATCGGTTCCAGGAGGTGCGGATGCGCAGCCGCAAGCGCTTCCTGCATCGCGATCCGGCCGGCAAGCCGAAACGC
>JBKPJK010000141.1:0-5574 GCA_046730635.1 Pseudomonadota bacterium
TCGTCCGGTCGACCCTCAATCCGGTGACGCCATTGTCCTGCAGCCACGAGTGGAGCCGCTGGGGCCCGCCGAGATTGGCCAACAGCATGTCCGTAGCGCGATTGTCGCTGTGGATCAGCATCCGCGCCATTAGGCCGCGTGCACTGTAACCGTTGATCGTGTCGTCAAGCGAGCGGCGGCCATGATCGACTTGCGCCAGGTAGAGGGCGGCAACCGCGACCTTGACCGTGCTCGCCATCGGGAAGGGCGTGTTGCCCTTGATGCTGACGGTCTCGCCGGTGTTGAGATCGAGCGCCGCAATACCGACGTCTGCCGACTTGCCTGCCACGAGATTGCTCAGCTGCTGCTCCAGCTCGGTCAGGCTCGCAGACGAAGCGGCAGCCGCCGGCTGCGCGACAAGCGCCAGAAGCGCCAGAATGATCGCAACAATTCGCATTGCCCTCACCCGCGTGCAGCTGCGCTCACACCAGAATCATCGCCAAACGCCCACATTCGTTCCAAATTGTAAAAATTTCGAACTTCGGGCCGGAATATATGCACGATTACGTCGTTCGCGTCGATGAGTACCCAATCGGCCGCGGGAAGTCCCTCGATACGAACGCTGCTTCCAAATCGCTCTTTGATCTTGTCCGCAAGCTTAACGGCCATCGAGGCGACCTGCCGGGTCGAACGCCCCGAGGCGATCACCATGTGGTCCGCGATGTTTGATTTGCCGGCGAGGGGGATCGAGACGACCTCCTGCGCTTGATCGTCGTCAAGCGATTGCAACACGAGGGCATGGAGGTCTTCGACGTCAATGGGAGTGCGGCCGGGTTCGGCGGCGGTCTCAGTTGGACGTTCGGTCAAGGGGTCTCCTAGGCGACATTGGCGAACCGAAACGAATTGAACGCGCGGCGAGCGGTTTCGTTCTCTGGTGCCAGTTTGGGTCGTGCGCGCGGATAGCCGTAGCGGACGTGGTGTCGGGCGGCAGGCGAAGGAAAAGGATCGCCGGTGCACTCCAGTCCGTCCAGTTACGTGCCTGGCTGGAAGGATGGACGAACCGCCTCAGCCAACCCATCGCGCGCGCCGCGTGGGCAGCAGAATCATAACCGGGGCGGCGAATCACCGCAATTGGGACTTCTCGTGCCAAGCCTCTCCAATCGCGCCATTTGTGAAAATTTGGCAGGGTGTCGCTTCCAAGCAACCAAATGAACTCGTGCTGGGGATAAGACCGCTTCAATTTCCTAACACTGTCAATGGTATAGCGAGTGCCGTGCCGCTGCTCGAAATCGCTCGCGCGGATCGGTGCTGCTTTGGACGCTTCCCGGGCCGATGCGAGGCGCGCTTCGAAGGGCGCCATGTCCTTTGCGCCCTCCTTTAGCGGATTGCCGGGCGAGACGAGCCACCACGTCTCATCGAGGCCGAGCGCGTCGATCGCTGCCAGGCTGATACGGCGGTGCCCCGCATGTGCCGGGTTGAAGGAGCCGCCGAGGAGGCCGATGCGCGCCATGCTCCGCAGCTAGCATGAGCATCCAAGGCCGCCTAATATCGCCGAAGGGGGTGACGATGGACGGAATCGACGCCGTTGGGGATGCCGTAACCGGAGGTCTGCTGGCGCGCGCGGTCGAACCCGCGGCGGGGGAAGGTGCCGCGGACGGTCACACACACGAGCAGAACTGCCTCAATTGCGGCACGAAGCTGAGCGGACCCTATTGCTCGGCCTGCGGCCAAAAGGCCCATGTCCATCGGTCGGTCCGCGCCTTCTTCCAGGATTTCGTCCAGGGCCTGTTCAACTTCGAGGGGAAGATCTGGCGAACGCTGCCGATGCTCGCCTGGCGGCCGGGAGAGATGACGCGGCGTTATATCGCGGGCGAACGGGCGCGGTTCATCTCGCCGGTGGCGCTGTACCTGTTCACCGTCTTCGCCATGTTCGCAGTGCTTAACTTTACCGGCGCGCTTAACCTGGGGGGAAACAAGCACATCCCAAGCGTGGTGAAGGCTGGGATCGCAGACGATCAACAGGAACTCGCCAAGCTCGAGCTCAAGCGCAAAATCACGGCTTCAGCCGGCAAGGATGTAGCCGAGCTGGATCGCCGGATCGCGAGGCAGCGGCAGGACATTAAGGAGGCTCAGAAAGTCCTCAGCGGCGCAAACCTCATCACGACCGATCCCGGCGACGAGACGCCGGGCTGGATCCGGCCGTTCATCAAAAACGTAAGAGAAAATCCCGACCTCGTCGCAATGAAGGTTCAGGAAGCGGCCTCGAAATACAGCTGGATGCTGATCCCGATGTCGGTTCCGTTCCTCTGGCTGCTCTTCCCCTTCAGTCGGCGCTTCAACACCTATGATCACACGGTGTTCGTGACCTATTCCCTGTCCTTCATGATGATGCTGGCGGTTGTCGGCGGGCTGTTGATCGCCGCCGGGGTGCCGGGCCTCGCAAGCCTGCTCTTCTTCGTTCCGCCGTTCCACATGTACCGGCATCTCAAGCAGTCATATCAGCTCGGGCGCTTTAGCGCTGTGATGCGGACCATGGCGCTGCTGACATTCGCGTTCATTGCGGCGGCCTTGTTCATGGCGGCCACCGTCGCGATCGGGACGATGTAGGCCCGCCCTAGCGGCCGCAGGGATATTTCTTCTGAAGAACGCGCATCATCGCTTCCTTCAGCGTCATGTGTGCGCGCTCGGCTGCCGGAATGGCTTCGAGCCCGCTGATGAACTCCATGCTCCCGAGCTGCGCACGGGCCTGCGGTGAGCAATAAAGGATCGGCTTGCCTGCTCTTTCAGCGGCGATGCGATCGTCACCGATTGACTTGCCAACAGCCATGGCCTCGGCCTTCAGACGACCGTAGTCACTGTCGAAGAAGGCGAGCGGCCCCTTCGACTTGAGCCGCTCCGCACGGTCGAGGAAGTTTTGCGCTGAGCCGGGCTGTGACGCGAGCGCCGGCGATGAGATCATAAAGCTGGCAGCCAAAATCACGAACTTACGCATAACCGTCACCTTCGGCGGATTCGTGCCGCGGAATGCCTTCTCGGTTCGAATGACCTGAACTAAGCGCCGGCAGCTGCCGGGCCGCCGATCGCGCCGGGCGTCGGCCGCTTCGCCTTCGGAATCGACGAACCGGCTGCCGGGATGGCGGTGCCCTTGTTGCCGCCGCGATCGATGGTCTCGCCCGCGATGACTTTCTTGATCTCGTCCCCCGAGAGCGTCTCATATTCGAGCAAGGCCTTGGCGAGCATCTCGAGCTGCTCGGCATTCTCCGTCAGCAGCGTCTTTGCGCGAGTGAAGCCGTCCTCGACGATCTTGCGGATCTCGGCATCGATCGCCTGAGCGGTCTCGTTCGACATCTGGCGCTGGCGGTTGACCGAATAGCCGAGGAACACCTCTTCCTCGGGCTCCGCATATTGCAGCGGACCGAGCGCGTCGGACATGCCCCACCGGGTGACCATGTCGCGGGCAAGCTGCGTCGCATATTGAATGTCGGACGAAGCGCCCGAGCTGACCTTGTCGTAGCCGAAGATCATTTCCTCGGCGACGCGGCCGCCCATGGCGACGGCGAGGTTCGCGTACATCTTGTCGCGGTGGTAGCTGTACGAGTCGCGCTCGGGCAGGCGCATCACCAAGCCGAGAGCACGGCCGCGCGGAATGATCGTCGCCTTGTGAATGGGGTCGGACGCCGGCTCGTGGAGAGCGACGATGGCGTGGCCGGCCTCGTGATAGGCGGTCATTCGCTTTTCGTCCTCGGTCATCACCATGGACTTGCGCTCGGTGCCCATCAGCACCTTGTCCTTGGCGTCTTCGAACTCCTGCATCGCGACCAGGCGCTTGCCCTTGCGTGCAGCGAGGAGCGCCGCTTCGTTGACGAGGTTGGCGAGGTCCGCGCCCGAGAAGCCCGGCGTTCCGCGTGCGATGACGCGCGCATCCACGTCGGGAGCCAACGGCACCTTCTTCATGTGGACGCTGAGGATCTGCTCGCGGCCGTCGATGTCCGGCCGCGGCACGACGACCTGACGGTCGAAGCGTCCGGGGCGCAGAAGCGCCGGGTCGAGCACGTCGGGCCGGTTGGTCGCGGCGATGATGATGATGCCTTCGTTGGCTTCGAAGCCGTCCATCTCGACCAGCAGCTGGTTGAGCGTCTGCTCGCGCTCGTCATTGCCGTTGCCGAGGCCGGCGCCGCGATGACGGCCGACAGCGTCGATCTCGTCGATGAAGACGATGCAGGGCGCCGATTTCTTGGCCTGGTCGAACATGTCGCGGACGCGGCTGGCGCCGACGCCGACGAACATCTCGACGAAGTCCGAACCGGAGATGGTGAAGAAGGGGACACCCGCCTCACCCGCGATCGCGCGGGCAAGCAAGGTCTTGCCGGTTCCCGGAGGGCCGACCAGTAGCGCGCCCTTGGGGATCTTGCCGCCGAGGCGGGCGAACTTGCCCGGATCCTTGAGGTACTCGACGATCTCCTGGAGCTCTTCGCGGGCTTCATCGATGCCGGCGACGTCAGCAAAGGTGACCCTGCCCTGCTTCTCGGTCAGCATCCTCGCGCGGCTCTTGCCGAAGCCCATCGCGCCCGAGCCGGCATTCTTCTGCATCTGGCGCATCACGAAGAAGCTGATGCCGAGGATGAGCAGGAATGGCAGCGAATTGTAGAGCATGTAGAGCCAGATGCTCGAGCCTTCCTCGCCCTTCACCTGGACCGCGACGCCCTTGGCGATCAGCTTGTCCGAGACATTGGCATCCCCCGGAGCGACGGTGTGGAAGGCCTCGCCGGTGGATAGCTTGCCGCTGATCTGGGAATTATTGCTGGTGCCCGTGGCAATGGTGACTGCGCGCACATTGCCCTCGTTCACCTGGCGGACGAAATCCGAATAGTTGATCGGGTTGCCGGCTTGCGCGCGCGAGCCCCCGTCGATCATCTGAACGAACAGGACCAGAGCGAAAAGCACGCCGACCCAAATCAGCAGGCTTTTCGTCCAGGGATTGCCGGGCTTCTTGTCCTTGTCGTTCATCTCTCGTCTTTCGCGGGCTGCGGGCCCTGCCCCCTAAAATAAGCTCATCCGGCTCAATAACAATGATGCCTTAGGCGGAGGTGAACGCGGCGCATCCCGGAACGGGTTCGCCCAGTCCTAACCGATGATGTTTGCGCCGCCGTCGATATAGATCGTCCCGCCGGTGATCCGCCGCGCGAAGTCGGTGGCCAGGTAGGCGCAAGCCATTCCAACATCCTGGATGTCGACGAGCTCATGGAGCGGAGCACGCTCGACCGCTTCGTTGAGCAGCAATTCGAAGTCCTTGATCCCGGAGGCGGCGCGGGTCTTCAGCGGCCCGGGCGAAATCGCATGAACGCGAATGTCCTTCGGCCCCAGCTCATAGGCCAGGTAGCGACAGGCAGCTTCGAGTGCTGCCTTCACCGGGCCCATCACATTGTAATTGGTGACGACCCGATTGGCGCCGAGATAGCTCATCGCGAACATGGTGCCGCCGTCCGTCATCAGCGGCGCGGCGAGCTTTGCCATGCGGATGAATGAATGACAGGACACGTCCATCGCCCGGGCGAAGCCTGCCGAAGAGCAATCGAGAAGGCCGCCCTGCAAGTC
>JBKPJK010000142.1:0-1923 GCA_046730635.1 Pseudomonadota bacterium
GCTGACACTACGGAATGCCGTGGAGGCGGTCCTTTTCGGTGCCATGTCGTGGTCGGATTAGCCTGAATCCGGCTTCGGCATAAGGCGACTAATGTCCGCAATCTGTCGAAAGCGCACAGGGTTGGCCCAATTCTGCTAAGACGGCCTCCGGATTCGCGACCCCTTCATTCTGAAACCGGGTCTTCAAGGAACGACCGGCTGGTTCGCCTTTCCACGCCGTTTGTGTCTGTCCGCTGGCGTTCATTGTCATTGTCCGCGCTGGGCGGAAGAGCGTCGTAAGCGTCGGACTCGATGATCTGCGTCTTAAGCAGCGTCGCCGCCCGTTCGATGCGGTCTTCGGCCGTGACCAAGCTGGCGATTGCGGCGGGATCGTCCCCGTACGCCACCCTCAAGGCGGCAATAGCGGCGGCGATGGCTTCGAAATGGCCCGCGATCTCGAAAAGCTGTTCCATTACTGGAAGTTAGGTCGGCATAGATTGCTGCGGAAGTTAACAAGAGTTCATGTAGAGCAACCCTTTGGCTCCGCCTGCCGCCCGCGTGTGTGCTAGAGTCAGCTTTGGGTCGAACGCAGACGTTAGCGCACTTCCGGAGGAGCCCGTCTGATCGGCGGGCACCGGCCGGGATAGTTAAACGGGTTGCGGCCGAGCAGGCCTATGTTGCTTCGAACTCCAAGACGATCGAACTGCTCTTCGACGAAATTGTCCTTGATGAACCTGAGCCCTGCTTGCGCCTCGATGGCGGCTTCAGGCAGTGCGTCACGGCTTACGGGTCGATCGGCGGTTTTCGCCAAGGCGTCGACACGCGACAATCTTTCCTGGGTATTTTCCAGCACACGCTCCTGGATCTCGATCACGAAGTAAAGACTAGCCAATCTGTCGCGTTCGTTCAGCGGCAGTGCTGTCATGGTCGGACTCGACCGAGCGATTTGCCAAGCGCTGTCGTGCATGGTCCAAAAGATCGGCGGATCGAAGTGGTCGAATACGTCCGAACCCGGACGTGCCGCCCAAGCGCGCATTTCGTCTAGCCGCCGCGCTGCACAGGAAACGTCGTGGTTGTTTGCTTCCCAGCGTGCGCGGTCGATGGTCAGCTCAGCGATCATCGATTGCCGCAATTCCGCCGCGTCCTGACGCGCGCTTACATATTGCGCCAGCTCCTGAGCGGCGAGCGCGAGCAGGACGCCCAGCACGATTACCCCGACCTCGCCGGTGAAAGCGCGCCAGCCGTGTAGCGGTTTGGGCAGACGAATGCGCATGCGACCGGCCCCACAGCAGCGCCGTGGAGCCTAACAGAAGACCTTCTCTCCGCAATGGGTGGAAAGCGGACGCTTCGGGCGACGTCGCAAGTGACCCTCCGAAGGTGTATTCCACGAACCATCAAGGAGGTGAGTCATGGCCGCAACGATCGTCAGGGCTGGTGAACGAAAGCCCCTGAATGTTCTCGGTATGCCACTAACGATGCTGTGCGAGGCAGGCGAGACGGGCGGCAGTTGGTCGTTGTTCGAGGAGGAGGTGCCACTCGGGATGGGCCCGCCGCCGCACCGCCACGATTGGGACGAGGCGTACTACATGCTCGAAGGTCAGGTAAAATTCGTGATCGACGGCGACTCGGTGACCTCCAACGCCGGTGACTTCAATTACCTCCCGCGGGGCACAATCCACGGGTTCAAAGGCGCGTCGGACACACCCGCTCGCGTGCTCATCTTCGCGTCGCCAGCGCACGGTTCCGAGTTCTTCCATGAACTCAGCGAGCACGTTCGAAGCGTACCTGAGGATCTGTCGAAAATACCGGAAATCGGTCGGCAGCACGGCATCGAGTTTATGCCTGCTTGAGCAGGTTCCTTTGCGCCTGCTTTGGGTGGGAAGCGGACGCTAAAGTAACCTTTAGGGTTCCATGCAGCCCCAGCCGTCGGCACGGCCGTCATAC
>JBKPJK010000143.1:0-1389 GCA_046730635.1 Pseudomonadota bacterium
AAGCCGCCGCCATGGCCGTGGCCACCGCCACCTCCGCCGCGGAATGCCTGCTGCTGGAAACCGCCGCCACCCCCGTGGGCGCCGCCGCCTCGGAATGCCTGCTGCTGGAAGCCGCCGCCACCGCCGTGGCCGCCGCCGCCGCCTCGGAAACCCTGCGATTGCGGCGCACCGCCGCCACCGCCGTGACCGCCTCCTCCGCCACCGCCGTGCTGCTCCCGTTGGCCGCCGCCACCATGCGGATTGCCGCCACCTCCGCCGGGCTTTGCATCTGCCGCGCCCGCGATCGCCAGTGCGGCGACGCCCGCGGCGAGGAATAGCCTGGTCATGGAATTTCTCCTTTCGAACGGGAAAAACGGCTGGTTTGCCGCGCCGTTCCAACGCTTAAACGACTGGAACCTGCCGTTTAGCGCACTAGGCTGAACCTCAAATTTCTTGCTTGTTCAGATAGTTGCAGCTGATTTGTCTTCGACCCAACCGGCCCTCAGATATCGCACGGCAAAGAGCGCGAGGATCGCCGCGACCAGGTAGAAAGACGTGCATGCCGCGGCAGCCATGCGGAGCGCATCGGCGCCATAGGTGGCGTTCAGCGAGTCCGAGATCCGTCCGATGAGCCACGGGCCGATGCCGAGCCCGACCAAGTTGTTGATCAACAGAAAGCTGGCCGACGCCGTCGCTCTCATGTGCGCGGGGACGAGATGCTGGACCGCGGTCACGATCGGGCCCAGCCAGAGGATGTTCAGTGCATTGGGGACCAACAGCAGGACCCATGCGAGCCAAAGGTTGGGGGCGAAATAGCCGGCGACGAAGGTCGGCGCAGTGATCAGCCAGGCGATTGCCGGCAGCCTGGCGTACCAGCCGCGATCGCCTCGTCCCAGGCGGTCGGCGAGCCAGCCTCCGGCGAAAACGCCCACGCAGCCGCCGATGATCACGAGCGACGCGAGGAAATTGCCGGCCTCGATCAAGCTGAGGTCGAAGCTGCGCATCAGGATCGACGGCGTCCACAGAGCGAGACCGTAGCCGCAGAGCGAACTGGCCGAGGCGCCGAAGGCAAGCAGCCAGAACGCCGGCTTCCTGGCGATGATCGGAAACACGCTTGCGAGCCGCGCTTGCTTGGGTCCGCGAGCGCGCGGCAAGTCACGGACGACGAGGCGAAGCACCGGGGCGAGGACGACGCCCAGCACACCCATGATCACGAATGCCGCGCGCCATCCGAACCATGCCGCCAGATGCGCGCCGATGAACGCTCCTCCACCGAGTCCGATGGGGATTCCTAGCGAGAAGATCGCAAGGGCGCGAGCGCGCCGCTCGGGCGGAAAATAATCGGCGATCAACGCGTAAGAGGGCGCCACTCCGCCGGCCTCGCCCACGCCGACGCCGACCCGGTATAGG
>JBKPJK010000144.1:0-6016 GCA_046730635.1 Pseudomonadota bacterium
CGAGCGGCATGTTCTTGGTGTGGATCGCGAGGATTCTCCGGCGCCCGGCGGTGTCGGGCGTGCCGACATAGATGAGCTCGTCGAACCGGCCGGGCCGAAGCAGCGCCGGGTCAATCAGGTTCGGGCGGTTGGTCGCGCCAATGACGACAACGTTCTGCAACTCCTCGAGCCCGTCCATCTCGGCGAGAATCGTGTTCACCACCCGCTCGGTGACCTGGGGCTCGCCGAGCCCGCCGCCGCGCGCCGGGACCAGGCTGTCGAGCTCGTCGATGAAGATGATCGTCGGCGCGACCTGCCGCGCGCGATTGAACAGCCGGGCGATCTGCTGCTCGCTCTCGCCGTACCATTTGCTCAGAAGGTCGGACGATTTGGTCGCAATGAAATTGGCCTCGCTCTCGCGCGCCGCGGCCTTGGCGAGCAAGGTCTTGCCGGTGCCTGGCGGGCCATAGAGGAGGAAGCCCTTGGCGGGCCGGATGCCGAGCCGGCGAAACGCCTCGGGGTGCTTCAGCGGTAGCTCGACGCCTTCGCGAAGCCGGCCCTGGGCGTCGTCGAGCCCGCCAATGTCGTCCCAGGTGATCGTCGGCGCCTCGACCATCACTTCGCGCATCGCAGACGGCTGCACGCGCTTCAGCGCATTGTTGAAATCATTCAGTTCCACCGAGAGCGAATCGAGAATCTCGGTGGGGATCGTGTCTTCGGCGAGGTTGAGGCGCGGCATGATCCGGCGGACCGCCTCGAGCGCGGCTTCGCGGGTCAGCGCGGCGAGGTCGGCGCCGACGAAACCGTAGGTGCGCCGCGAAAGGTCGTCGAGGTCGACGTCGGGGGCGAGCGGCATTCCGCGCGTGTGGATGCCGAGGATTTCGCGGCGGCCGGGCTCGTCGGGGACGCCAACCACGATCTCGCGGTCGAATCGGCCGGGCCGGCGCAGCGCTTCGTCGAGCGCCTCGGGGCGGTTGGTCGCGGCGATCACCACCGTGTTCTGCCGCGGCTCCATTCCGTCGAGCAAGGTCAACAGCTGCGCCACGAGACGCTTCTCGGCCTCTCCGGTGACCTGGCTGCGCTTGGGTGCAATCGAGTCGATCTCGTCGATGAATATGATCGAAGGCGCGGACTGGGCGGCCTGCTCGAAGATCTCGCGGAGACGCCGCTCGCTCTCGCCATAGGCCGAGCCCATGATCTCCGGGCCGCCGATGTGGAAGAACTTGGCGGCGCTCTCGTTGGCGACCGCGCGCGCCAGCAACGTCTTGCCGGTGCCGGGCGGGCCGTGGAGGAGGACGCCCTTAGGCGGGTCGACGCCGAGGCGCTGGAACAGCTCGGGGTGGCGAAGCGGGAGCTCGACCATCTCGCGCAACGCGTCGATCGTGTCGCGCATCCCGCCCAGATCGTCGGAGGTGACGTCGGCACGACGCTCGCCGTCGCCGGCCGTATATTCCGGAAGAAGCTCGACCACCGTCTTGCTGTCGATGTGGACGATGCCTTTGGGCACGGCCGTCGCCACGACCAGCTTCAGCTCCTGCAGGGCGAAGGCCGGCGCATTGAGCATCTGCCGGATGTTATCGGGCATGTCGGCGTTGATGCGCTGGTGACCGGTGGTCGCGACCGTGTCGCCTTCGACCAGCGGTCGTCCCGAAAAGGTGCGCTTCAGCGCGTCGGACGATCCCTGCAGCCGGACGTTCGGCTGCGCCGGCGCGAATATGATGCGAGTGGCAGTCTTGGATTCTCCCTTGCGCACCTCGACGAAGTCGCCCGACCCGACGCCGGCATTGGCGCGTTGCAGGCCATCGAGCCGGATGATGTCGATGCCCTCGTCTTCGCCATAGGGGCGGATCGCGCGGGCGGCAGTGGTGCGCTTGCCGACGATCTCGATGACGTCGCCTTCCTTGAGGCCAAGCTCGTCCATCAGGCCGTCCGGCAGGCGCGCGAAGCCTCGGCCGCTGTCCGCCGGCGGCAGGCTCGCGACCTGGACCTTGCGCGATTTGACCCGGTCGATCGTGTCGGTGTCAGCCATTCTTGCTCCTAGCCCCGCCTTGGATTCACCGACGCAACGGCGTCACGCATGCGCGGGTTCAATTTCCTGATCAATATTTGATCGCTCCAGCGATTTTGCGAACCACCGAGCGCGGTGCGAACCGGCCGCTGCTCGCCGTGACCTTGTTGACGAGCCCCGGGACGACGACGGCCTTGTTCTTGTCGAGGCCTTCCAGCCCCGCCTCGACGACTTCGGGCGATTCCATCGCTACGCGGTCGAACAGGCCGTTGCCGCCAAAGCCGGCGACGTCGCCGAACTCGGTGCGCGTCGGTCCGGGGCAGAGGCAGGTGACTCGAACGCCGTGCGGCTTCAGCTCTTCGTGAAGCGCTTCGCTCAGCGAGAGGACGAACGCCTTGGTCGCGAAATAGACGGCCATCTTCGGCCCGGGCTGGAAGGCCGCCGTGGAAGCCACGTTGAGAATTCCGCCGGACTTACGAGCGACCATTTGCGGAGCGACCGCTCGGCAGAGATCGGTTAGCGTTCCCACGTTGAGGTCGATCATTTGCCGCTCGCGCTTGGCGTCGAGTTCGGCGAAGCGGCCGATCAGCCCGAAGCCGGCATTGTTCACGAGGATTTCCACCTCTTGGCCGGCAGCCTGGAGGTCGGCCATCAGTTTCGTCGCCGCGCCCGCCTTGGACAGGTCGATGGCGACCGCGCGGGCGTCGCCAAGCTCGTTCGCCAGCTCTTCCAGCCGCTCCTTGCGCCGAGCCGCGAGCACCAGGGCGTGGCCGCGCTTGGACAATTGCCGAGCAAACTCGACGCCCAGCCCGGCCGAAGCCCCGGTGATCAGCGCGACTTTCTTCATGCAGCCGGCGATACGGTCGCCTTGAGGATCTTGCCCGGATCGCGGGGCGGCTCGCCCACAGGCAGCGCGTCGACATATTCCATGCCGCTCTCGACCTCGCCCCACACGGTGTACTGACCGTCGAGGAAGCGGGCATCGTCGAAGCAGATGAAGAACTGGCTGTTGGCACTGTCGGGATCCGGCGTGCGGGCCATCGAAGCCGTGCCGCGCACATGCGGCGCGCTTGAGAACTCCGCCTTGAGATTGGGCAGCTTCGATCCGCTGGTGCCCGTGCCCGTCGGGTCGCCGCCCTGCGCCATGAAGCCCGGAATCACGCGGTGGAACACGACATTGTCGTAGAAGCCGCTGTTGGCGAGTTCGGTGATGCGCTGGACGTGGCCGGGGGCGAGATCCGGGCGGAGCTTGATGACGACATCGCCGCCACTCGAAAGGGAAAGGGTCAGGCGGTCGGCGTCGGCCATCGGATGAACTCCATGTGAAAGCTGGTTAAGGCCGGCGATTTAGGAGCACGGCGGTGGTTGCGCCAGAGCGGCGGCGACCATAGGAGTGCGCCACCGGGTCCAATCGAGGGGAAGTCAATTGAGCGAGAGCGAGCAGATCGCCGACGCAACCCCTCACGATTCCAAGTCGGTGGTCGACGAGGAAGATCGGCTGAGGCCCGAATTCGTCGACAAGGTGCTCGACGCTGTCGAAGCCGGGGACGACGAGACCGCGCGGGAGCTGGTGCGGCCGCTCCACCCTGCCGACGTCGCCGACCTGATCGAGCTTGCTCGCCGCGACGAGCGCGAGGGCCTCGTCAAGGCTCTCGCGGGAATCGTCAGCCCCGAAGTGCTCGCCGAGCTCAACGACTATGTCCGCGAGGATCTGCTCGACGAGCTGGAGCCGCAGCAGGTTGCCGAGATCGCGGGACAGCTCGAAACCGACGACGCGGTCGCGCTGATCGAGGATCTCGATCGCGACGAGCAGCAGGCCGTCCTCGATCGCATGCAGCCCGACGACCGCGCCGCCGTCGTCGAAGCGCTCAGCTATCCTGAAGAATCCGCCGGCCGCCTCATGCAGCGCGACCTGTGCGCGGTGCCCGAGCACTGGAATGTCGGGGAGGTCATCGACTTCCTCCGATCGACGAAAGACTTGCCCGACGACTTCTGGGAAGTGTTCGTCGTCAATCCCGCCCATCATCCCGTCGGCACGTGCAAGCTGTCGCTGATCCTCCGCACTCCGCGAAGGACACCGGTCCGCGAGATCATGCAGGGCGAGCAGACGCTGATCCCCGTCGACATGGACCAGGAAGACGTAGCGCTGCGCTTCCAGAAATACGCGCTCGTTTCGGCCGCGGTCGTCGATGGTGAGGGGCGCCTCGTCGGCATGATCACCGTCGACGACGTCGTCCACATCATCCAGGAAGAAGCGGGCGAGGACGTGCTGGCTTTGTCCGGCGCCGCAGGCGAGGACATCAACGAGCCCGTCCCGCTGACGGTGCGGCGGCGACTGTTCTGGCTCGTCATCAATCTCGGCACGGCGATGATCGCCGCGAGCGTCGTGAGCCTGTTTCAGGCCGAGATCGGGAAATATGCCGTCCTCGCGGTCCTGATGCCCATCGTCGCGGGCATGGGAGGCAACGCCGGCACCCAGACGCTCGCCGTCGCGGTCCGGGCGCTCGCCACCAACCAGCTTACCGAGTCGAACACGCTTCGTGCCTTCGGGCGCGAATTGACGATTGCCCTCGCGAACGGGATTTCGCTGGGGCTGCTGATCGGGACGGGAGTGGCGCTCATCTTCGGCAATCCGCTACTCGGGGCGGTGATGGGCGCAGCGATGGTCATCAACAATCTCGCCGCCGGACTCGGCGGGATTTTCGTTCCGGTCACGCTCGAGCGTTTCCGAATCGATCCCGCCGTGTCGTCCGCGGTGTTCGTGACGACCATCACCGACGTGACCGGATTCTTCAGCTTCCTCGGGCTCGCCGCCCTCGTCGGACTCGGCCGCTAAGCGATTGCGAATCATGGTATAGTTCGGCATTCGAAAGTGCGTGCCGAAGCTCCATCTCACCAAGGTAGCCTTCGCCTGCCGCGATCTCGAAATGCTGCAGAAGCGCATCGCCGGTCGCGCGCTCGCAGGTGAAGTCCGAGTCGTGACTCGAATGCGCCCAAAGCGCGCGGCGGATCTCATCGGCGGCTCGCTCTACTGGATCGTTAAGCACCGGCTCATCGCATGTCAGGAGATTCTGCGCCTCGAAGACCGCGAGGATGGGCGCATCGACATCGTCTGCTCGGCGGACCTCGTCACTGTCGCGCCGAGTCCCCGCCGCGCCCACCAGGGCTGGCGCTATCTCGAGGATGCCGACGCGCCGACCTCGGACGACGACGGCAGCGGCGTCGGGATGCTCCCGCCGCAACTCTACGGACGGCTCGCCGCTCTGGCTCTGGTATAGTCGTCCAGCCGACGCTATCGGCCTTCCATCCATTGGGGTCCCCGCAAGGTACCACTTTGTGGGGTAAAGATTAGGGAGGCCATCATGAGCAGCACGTCGTCGTTGATCGATTCGAAGGTCGCGGAGCGCGCGATGCTCAAGCATCCCTTCTACCAGGCCTGGACCGAGGGCCGGCTCCCGCTCGACACGCTGCGCGCCTATGCGCGCCAATATTTCCATCACGTCGAGTCTTTTCCGCGCGCGGTCAGCGCCGTTCACAGCGCTTGCCCCGACCGCGACGGCCGCCGCATGCTCGCCGAGAACCTCGCCGAGGAAGAGGGCATTGAAGCCGGCAAGCAGGACCATGCGACCTTGTGGATGATGTTCGCCCGCGGCCTCGGCGAAGACGACGCGGCGGTGCGCACGCAGGACCTCAACGCGGAGACCCGGGCCCTGATCGACACCTTCCGCAAGCTCTCGCGCCAGTCCTACGCCGCGGGCCTCGGTGCGCTTTACGCTTACGAAAGCCAGTTCCCCGGCGTCGCCAGCGCCAAGATCGAAGGCCTGATCGACCGCTACGGCATTTCGGACGAGGCGACCTTGCGCTTCTTCCGGGTCCACGAGGGCGCGGACGTCGAGCACAGCTCCGTCTGCCGGGCGCTCCTCGACCGCTTGCCGGAAGCCGACAAGACCGAGGCTGTCGCCGCGGGCGAGGAGCTCGCTGGAGCGCTGTGGAACTTCCTGTCAGGCGTCGAGGCGCGGGCCTCTATTC
>JBKPJK010000145.1:0-3751 GCA_046730635.1 Pseudomonadota bacterium
CGGGGAGCTTAAGCGGCCGCCATGTTCACCGGGATCGTCACCGACGTCGGCACCGTCCGCAGCGCCGAGCAGCGCGGCGACCTCCGGCTCCGGATCCAGACGGGCTACAACCTGGACACGATCGATCTCGGAGCGTCGAGCGCCTGCTCCGGCGTCTGCCTCACGGTCGTCGATAAGGGCGAAGACTGGTTCGCCGTCGACGTTTCCGCGGAAACCGTCTCGCGGACTTCGGCGGATCAGTGGCGCGAGGGCGCTAGGCTCAACCTCGAACGTTCGCTCCGTCTCGGGGACGAGCTGGGCGGCCATATCGTGACCGGCCACGTCGACGCGGTCGCGCGGGTCGTCGGAGTTTGCCCCGAAGGCGACTCGACCCGGATCGGCATCAGCGTCCCGCGCGCCCTCGGCCCGATGATCGCAGCGAAGGGCTCCATTTCGCTCGACGGCGTATCGCTGACGGTCAATGACGTCAGGGAAGCCGAGGACGGCACGACGCATTTCTCGATCAACATCATCCCGCATACGGCTCAGAACACGACATTGGGCGGGATCGCCCCGGGGCGACAGCTCAATGTCGAGGTAGACGTGCTGGCGCGCTACATCGATCGCATGCTCGCAGCTCGTGCACATTAGGAACACATCTGTTCCTACTTACGATCACATCGCAATGTGATATATTGCCGCCACCATGAGCACGACTCTCATCGAACGGCTCGAAGCCATCATCGCAACCGGGGAAGTCAGTCGCGCGGGACTCGCGCGGGCCGCCGGACTCCATCCCAACAGCTTGCGCAAGTTGGGTTCCTCGGAATGGAATCCCACGGCGGACACGCTCACGCGGCTGGAAAAGCTCATCCAGCGCGGCTCGACGGACGTCTTGGTCGGGACCGAGGCGATCATCAACGAGGCGCGCAACGGCCGCATGTTCATCCTCGTCGATGATGAAAGCCGCGAGAATGAAGGCGATCTCGTCATTCCCGCCCAGATGGCGACGCCCGACGCAGTCAACTTCATGGCCCGGCACGGCCGCGGCCTGATTTGCCTGGCGCTGACCAAGGAGCGCTCCGACCAGCTCGGGCTCGAGCCGATGGCGCGGACCAATCGCAGCCGCAACGAAACCGCCTTCACGGTATCGATCGAAGCCAGGGAAGGCATCTCTACGGGCATCAGCGCCGCCGACCGCGCGCGCACCATCGCCGTCGCGATCGATGCCGCCAACGACGCCAATGCACTCGTCTCTCCCGGGCACGTTTTCCCGCTGGTCGCCAAGCCCGGCGGAGTCCTCGTCCGGGCCGGCCACACCGAAGCCGCCGTCGACGTCTCCCGTCTCGCGGGCCTCAACCCGAGCGGAGTGATCTGCGAGATCATGCGCGAAGACGGGACGATGGCCCGGCTCGAGGATTTGATGGACTTCGCGCGGACTCACGGCCTGAAGATCGGCACGATTCGCGACCTCATCGCCTATCGCCTCAAGAAGGATCATCTGGTCGAGAAGGTCTCGACCGCGACGTTCCACGCGAGCAGCGGCGCCGAGTGGCAGGCGCAGGTCTTCCGGGACAAGTCGAGCGGGGAGGAACAGCTCGCGCTGGTCCACGGAGCTCTCGACACGACCAAGCCGGTCCTCGTTCGGATGCACAGCCTCGATCTGTTCGCCGACGTGCTCGGCGAATCCGGGCCGCGCTCGGGCGTGCTGCAGGCGGCGATGCGCTGCGTCGAAGCGGAGGGCTCGGGCGTGGTGGTGACGCTTCATGCGGCAGCACCCGGGTCGCTTTCGCGCTCGATCGATCTGCGAGCAGGCAAGCCCGTCGAAGTCGGCGATGCGGTGCGTGGCTACGGCACAGGCGCGCAGATCCTCGCCGCGCTCGGGATCCACGACATGATCCTGCTGACCAACACGCATCACTCGCCGGTGGCGCTCGCCGGTTATGGCCTGGCGATCGTGGAAGAGCGTCGCATCGCCGAAGGCGCCTGCTGATGGCGACTTTCCTCCTGGTGGAAGCGCGCTTCTATCCGCACCTCAACGACATGCTGCTCGAAGGCGCGCGGGCAGCGATCGAGGCGGCTGGGCACAAGCATGAAACGATTACCGTTCCCGGAGCGCTCGAGCTTCCCGGCGCGATTGCTCTCGCCGCGCGAAGCGGCCGCTTTTGCGCCTTCGTCGCGCTGGGCGTCGTGATCCGCGGCGAAACCTACCATTTCGAGGTGGTCTCCGAAGAAAGCGCTCGCGGGCTCATGGCGCTGACGATGCAGGGCTATGCGATCGGGAACGGGATCCTCACCGTCGAGAACGAAGATCAGGCGATCGTCCGCGCCGATCCCAGGCAGGGTGACAAGGGCGGGCATGCCGCGCTCGCCGCCCTCGCGCTTTACGAGCTTCGCGAGAAATACGCGCCCTGATCAGGCGGCCTCGGCTTCCTCCAGCGGCGGATAGTCGATGTAGCCCTCCGCGCCACCCGAATAGAAAGTCGCCGGATCGCCGGCACTGAGCGGCGCACCCTTGCAGATCCGCCGCACCAGGTCGGGGTTGGAAATGAACGGCCGGCCAATGCTGATGGCGTCGGCGATGCCCTCGGCGAGACGCGCTCGCGCGCTCGGCCCGTCATAGTCGCTGTTGAGCACGATCTTGCCCGAGTAATGCTCGCGCATCTCCGGGCTGACCGGTGCCGTCGGAATCGCTCCGGCCAAGGTTGGACGGTGAGCCTCTCGAAGCTCCATCCACGGAACGCGCAACTCCTCGAGGCGGCGCGCGACGGCCGCATAAAGGACTGGCGGATCGGAATCCTCCACGCCTTGCACGAGGATGTTGGGCGAGAAACGAATGCCGACGCGGTCCATTCCGATTTCGGCGGCGGCGGCCTCGATGACTTCGGTCATGAAGCGAAGCCGCGCGTTGATGGAGCCTCCGTAGAGGTCGTCCCGGAAGTTCACTCCGTCGCGCAGGAATTGGTCGACGAGATAGCCGTTGGCTCCGTGAATCTGGACGCCATCGAACCCGGCATCAATCGCGTGCCGTGCGGCCCGAGCATAGTCGCCCAAGATGCGCCGGATGTCTTCGTACGTCGCCTCGCGCGCCTTAACGTACGGCTTCTTGCCTTCGTAGGTATGAGCATAATCCGGGGCGAGCGTCGCCGAGGACGACAGCGGTTGTCCGCCGCCGAGGTCGGGATGGACGAGGCGCCCCATGTGCCACAGTTGCGCGACGATCCGGCCCCCGGCTTCGTGCACCGCAGCCGTCACCCCTTTCCAGGATTCGACCTGCGCATCGTTCCAAAGACCGGGCGCGTTCGGCCAACCGAGCCCTTCGCGACTGATGCCGGTGGCCTCGGAGATGATCAGCCCGGCCGAGGCGCGCTGGGCATAATATTCCGCCATGATCGCCGTCGGAACGGCGTCGCGTCCTGCTCGCGCTCGCGTCAGCGGGGCCATCACGATGCGGTTGGGGAGCTCCAGTGCCCCCACCTGAAGGGGATCGAACAGACCGGCCATCAATCATTTCCTGCTTGTCGATAAGTCACGCGCATAATTGGTTTCGGTCGGGCGTCGTTCAACTGCGGTTTGCCGAGGCTGGTAATAAGCCTGCCTTATCGATTCCCGCGTGAGTTGAGGCTTTCGTGCATGCGTCGAAGCCCCTAGGCGCCGGTGATGCGTCAAGCCGCGGATCATCGTTTCGCTTTCCCTGCCGTCCTGATCGGAAGCTGCGCGCTGGCCTTTGGGCCGTGGCTGGTTCGGCTCTCGGGCGTCGGTCCGGTGGCCG
>JBKPJK010000146.1:0-3532 GCA_046730635.1 Pseudomonadota bacterium
GGCTATACCAAGATGTTCGAGCGGATGCTCGACCATCCGCTGATCGACATCCGAACAGGCGTCGATTTCGCCGAGCTGAAGGACGACGCGTATGAGGTCGCCGACCACATCATCTACACCGGACCGATCGACGAATATTTCGATTTCCGTTTCGGCAAGCTGCCGTACCGGAGCCTGAAGTTCGACCACCAAACGCTCGAGAAGGAGCAGTTTCAGGAGGTCGCAGTGGTGAATTATCCCGACGAGCAGGTGCCCTACACGCGGATAAGCGAGTACAAGCACCTGACCGGGCAGGAGGCACCGGTGACGACGGTCACCTACGAATATCCGTCGGCGGTGGGCGATCCTTATTATCCGATCCCGCGTCCGGAGAATCAGGAGCTGTTCAAGAAGTACGAAGCGCTCGCGGATGACACCCAGAACGTGACCTTCGTCGGCCGACTCGCGACCTATCGTTATTACAATATGGACCAGATCGTCGGCCAAGCGCTGGCGACGTTCCGGCGAATCGACGACAAGCGCAGCAGGGAGCGGCCGCAGCCGACAGCGGTCGCCGCCGAATAGTGGCGCACGAAACTTCGGGGGGGGTCCCACAGCTCGAGTTGTGGGGCGGCGTCGAATGCTCGGTCGTTCGAATCGGCGACGATTACCGCAACCAGGTCGTGGACACGGGACATAGCGCCCGCTTCTCCGATCTGGATGCGATGATCGAGCTGGGCATCAAGGCCGTACGCTATCCGATCCTATGGGAAACGGTGGCGCCCGAGACGCCGAGCGAGCTCGATTTCTCCTGGCACGACAAGCGCCTCGAATATCTGCGTGAGCACGGCATCAAGGTCATCGCCGCGCTCGTGCATCACGGGTCTGGTCCGAAGTACACGAACTTGCTCGATCCGAGCTTTCCGAGCCTCTTGGCCGCCTATGCGGCGAAGGTAGCGCTTCGCTACCCGTGGATCGAATATTGGAACCCAGTCAACGAGCCGATGACGACGGCCCGTTTCTCCTGCCTCTACGGCTACTGGTACCCGCATCGGAGGAACATCGACGACACCTTCCGGGCGCTGGTCAATCAGTGCCTCGCCATCAAACGGTCGATCGAAGCCATACGGGGGATCATTCCCGAGGCTCGGCTGCTGCCGACCGAGGACGTCGGCAAGACCTTCGCGACCGAGCCGCTGCAATATCAGGCCGATCATGAGAACGAGCGCCGCTGGCTCACCTTCGACCTGCTTGCGGGGCGCGTGGTCCCCGGCCACCCCTTCTATCGATGGCTGCGCAACAAGGCCGCCAGCGAAGAGGTCCTCGCGGAGCTCGCGACGGGAGCGGGGACGCCGGACCTGATCGGCTTCGACCATTATCTGACGAGCGAACGATGGCTCGATCACCGTGTCGAGCGGTATCCCAACCTCGAGGTGGGCTCGAACGGCCAGCACCGGTATGTCGATGTCGAAGCCGTGCGCGTCGCCAAGCTTCGAAACGAGCTCGGACCGCGCCTCCGGTTGAAGGAGACATGGGAGCGGTATCGCATTCCGATCGTCATCACCGAAGTGCATCACGGCTGTACTCGCGACGAGCAGGTCCGCTGGCTCAACCAAGTGTGGACGGAGGCGGAAGCTGCGCGGCGCGAAGGCGTGGATGTCAGTGCCGTGACCCTGTGGGCGATGTTCGGGCTGATGGACTGGCGTTCGCTGCTCACCCGCCGGGAGGGCGCCTACGACGTCGGCGGGTTCGACACGCGTTCGGAAGTGCCGCGTCCGACGCTTCTTGCGAAAGCCGCCGCAAGGCTCGCGCGCGGCGAGAAGCTCGACTATCCGCTGCTCGATCTGCCGGGCTGGTGGAAGCGGCCGGGCCGAACCCACGCGCGGCCCAACTACCATACTCTACCACAGTCGCGCACGGCTCGGCCGATCCTGATCACGGGCGCGACCGGAACGCTCGGGCAGGCGTTCGCACGCATTTGCGCGCATCGCGGCCTCAGGCACATCCTCACGACGCGAGCCGAGCTGGACATTACCGACGAGATCTCCATCGAGGCGGCGCTCAAGCGGTATAAGCCCTGGGCGGTCATCAACACGGCCGGGTTCGTCCGCACCTGGGAGGCCGAAGAAAAGTTCGACGAGTGCCTGGCCATCAATGCGACGGGGCCCGAGCTGCTTGGGAGGTCGTGCAAGGCCGCCGGCATTCCCCTGGTCACTTTCTCGTCGGACCTCGTGTTCGACGGCAAGCTCGGCCGCCCGTACGTCGAGCCGGATACACTGGCCCCCGCCTGCGCTTACGGGCGGAGCAAGGCCGAGGCCGAGGCCCGGCTGATGGCGATCGACGCCGATGCGCTGATCATCCGCACGAGCGCCTTCTTCGGCCCGTGGGACCGCTACAACTTCCTGTTCGATACGGTCGACCGCTTACGCCGCGGCGAAGACGTCTTCGCAAGCGATCGGACGTTTGTGTCGCCGACCTACGTTCCCGACCTGGTGCATGCGACGCTGGATTTGCTCCTGGATGAGGAGACGGGCGTCTGGCATCTCACCAACCAGGGTGCGATCAGCTGGCATGAGCTGGCCAAGCAAGTGGCGGATCGGGCGAAGCTGGACGCGGGCCGGGTGATCGCAATCCAATCGGACGAGCCGAGCGACACCAGCCTGACGAGCAACCGCGGCTTGCTGCTGCGGCCGCTCGACCGGGCGCTCGACGATTTCACCGAGCATTCGCGAGCTTTCGACGAATTGATTCGCTAAGGGTCCAGGTCTGCTTCGGGATCATTCGAATGGGCCAGGCATACGACGTCGCTGAGATCATGGGAGGCCTTTACGGGGACGGCATCATCGGGCTGAAGGCGGCCTTCGCTCCCGAATGGGCCGACCAGCTCTACGAAGATGTCATGAGCCTGTTCGAGGAAGCCAGGTCGATTCCTGGCGGTGCGCTGCCGCGGGGTCCTGAGCGGTGGTACGTCGAGACGCAGCCGGAGCGCATTCGCGGCTTTGTCGACATTGCGACTCATCCGTGGTTCGTCGCGGTGTGCGAGGCGGTCCTCGGAGACGATTACAGGATCGTCGAGATCGGCTTCGATATTCCTTTTGCGGGTGCGCGGGATCAACCGTGGCATCGCGACTTTCCGTCGCCCTCTGCAACCCTGAAGGACCGCCGTCTCAATTCGCTGGCCTTCAACCTCACGACCGTCGACACCCGTCCAGAGCATGGTGCGTTCGAAATCGCACTGGGCACGCAGTGGGACGATATCCGCGGCTGCAAGGACGACATGTTCCCACCCAAGGAGCGCTGGGGGCGCTATATCGAGCGTGCGGTTCCCAAGCTGCCGCAGCGAGGCGATATCTCGGCCCGATCGGCACTGACGATCCATCGCGGCACCGCCAATCGCTCGAACGAGGCGCGTCCGGTGCTGGTCGTCGGAGTCGACGCACCGGACGCCACGAACGCCAAACATCACGATCTGCAGGTTACCCGATCTTATCTGGATGGCCTGCCGGCGCGAGCGCGCGATCATCTCGCATGCCGGGTCGCCGACCGGCTGGAA
>JBKPJK010000147.1:0-3707 GCA_046730635.1 Pseudomonadota bacterium
ACCGTCGGCGGCCCGTCACGGAACTCGCTGACCAGCTCGAGCGCGGCATTGGCGTCGTTGAGATTATTGTAACTGAGCTCCTTGCCCTGGACCTGGGTGGCGTGAGCGACGCCGTGAACGACGGGCCCAATCGGCACATAAAGCGCTGCGGTCTGGTGCGGGTTCTCGCCGTAGCGCAGCGGCATCTTCAGGCGCGAAGCAAAGCTCCAACTTTCTGGCCAGCGCTCGCCTTGGTCGGCGAAGGCAAACCATTGCGAGATGGTCGAATCATACTGGGCCGTGAGCGCATAGGCCTTGGCCGCGAGCCTTCGCCGCAACTCGAGCGACGTGCTTCCGCCGGTGGCGTCGAGTTCCGCCAGCAGCTCCGCATAATCCGCAGGGTCGGTGACGATCGCGACGTGGGCGTGGATCTTGGCTGCCGAACGCACCATCGAGGGGCCGCCAATGTCGATATTCTCGATGATCGTACACCGATCTGCGCCGCTCATCACGGTGTTGAGGAACGGGTAAAGATTGACCACGACCAGATCGATCGGAGCGATATCATGCTCGGCCATTGATGCCGCATGGTCCGGATTGTCGCGGACCCCAAGCAGGCCGCCGTGGACTTTCGGGTGCAGCGTCTTCACTCGGCCGTCCATCATCTCGGGAAAGCCCGTCAGGTCACTGATGTCGCGCACTGCGGCGCCGGTTTCGCGCAGCTTCGCGGCCGTTCCGCCGGTGGACACGATCTCGATCCCGTGACGAGCAAGGCCCGCAGCGAGCTCGTCGAGGCCGCTCTTGTCGGAAAGCGAGATGAGTGCCCGGCGAACGGGGACAAGGTCGGTCATTCGTTTCTTCCTGCTTAGCTTGTGCGGCGGAATTGCCAGCCGATCTCGCCGCCCAAGGATGAGATCTCACCGACAATCACCAGCTGCGTCGTCTGCTGCGGCTGCCCGCGGCCGTCGATCCACAGACTTTCTTCGGTCGTCAACATCCCGCCACGGCAGCGGAAATTCCACGGCGGCGCGCCTTTCGACCGAAGGATCGCGCCCATTCCGTCGGCGGTCGCGGTCGCCTCCACGCCGGGCGCGAGATGGAAGCGAACCGCATAGCCGACGGACTCGCGAATCTTCTTGCGGCCCCTAGCGATGAGCTGGTCCGCACCGCGCACCTCCTTGCCGTCGTTCCCGAGCATGACGCTACGCTTGTGAACAAGCCCGAAGGCGCGAACGTAGCCGTCGTGGCTCGACTCGAGCCGGCTCGCGTCATTGTCTTCGCTGCGGTCGATCGTGACGTCCTCGACCCCTTTGCCGAGCGAACCGTCGGCGAGGATGTTCGTCGAATTGGTATCGGCAAGTACCAGCGTGCTGTGGGCGGCAGTCGTGCGCAGCCCTTCCACGAGCTCATCCGGCAAGTCGGTCGGCAGGGGGCCGGGACCGCCGCAGTTGACGATGAGACGCTGCGCGCCGTCGCACAGCTCGAAGGCGAGCGTCGAAGCCGAACCCTGTTCCGCATTCCTGGGCGCAGGCGGCGGGGCGGCGTCGAGGATCAGGATCGTGCCGAGCGCGGACAGGCGTTGATAGCCCCAACCGCGGGCGTTGCGCAGGGGGCGAGCGCGCATTCCGCAGCCTTCGATGACGGCGGTGAGGTTCGATGCCTCCCCAGGATTGCAGCCCTGCCAGCTCGACAAAGCGCCATCGCCCAAAGTGACGCCATGAAGCGCGGCGAGAGAGGCCGCGGCCGCTGCTTCGATTCCTTCCGGAATGGTCTGCTTCGCAGCGAGATAGCTGGAACGGAGAAGCCCCAGCCGGTCGACGAGAAGGGCCTGCTCGAAAGGGGAACGGCTGACGAGCCCTCCGTCGTCGAACTGCCCCGCGGCAAGAGCGCGCGCCAGGCCCGCTTCTCCGCGCGCGATGCGCGAAACTCCACCCTGAACGAGAAGTCCGGCCACGATCACTCCGCACCACGCAGTTATCCGCTCGATCCCTCCGGGCGCTTTCTCGGCACTTGACTCGAGGTGCCGCGCACCCCGTGCCATCGTGTTCAGCAAAGCCGTGCGATAGCCGCTGTCCCCGCTCGACAGGATGTAAGGCGCATAAGCGGTCCAGAAGAGGATCCGCTCTCCCCATAGATGGGGCGCCCAAGCCGCATCCACTTTGGTGCCATGCGCGATCAGCCAGCGGCCGACCACCGCCTCGGCAAGTCGCGCTCCATTCTCGCGTGATGCGGCGGCGGCGAGATCTCGGAGCCAGGAGAAGCCCTGGAGCTGCTCGGCCAACGGGCCTGCGGCGCCGACCGTTCCGAAGTCGAGGTCGCCGAGCGAAATCGCCTCGCTTCCGACACTGAATTTGCCGGAGAGGATGATCGCCCCGCGTGCTCGGTCCCCCGCCACGTGATCGCGCGGGACCGCCTGCAGTTTAAGGGGCTGCCGCGAAGCCTTGAAGCGCGAGAGGAGCGAGCCGCGCGCGAGCTTGCGCACGACGTCGCGCTGGGCCGAATCGTTCATTGCGCTCCCCTGAGCGCCTTAATGTTTGCGGCGTATGCCGAGGGGCCTCCACGGAATGCGGCCGTGCCGGCCACCAGGACGTTCGCGCCCGCGCCGACCGCTTGGCGCGCCGTTTCGGGATCGATGCCGCCGTCGACTTCCAGGTGAACGTCGAGATTCTCCTTGGCGATGCGATTGGCGATCGCCTCGATCTTGCGAAGCTGGCTGCTAATGAATTTCTGGCCGCCGAAGCCCGGATTGACGCTCATCACGAGGACGAGGTCCACTTCTTCCAGGACGTAATCGAGCGCCTTCGCGGGCGTCGCCGGATTCAGCGAAACGCCCGCTTTCTTGCCGAGATCTTTGATGCGCTGGATTGTTCGGTGGAGATGGGGCCCGGCTTCGGGATGAACGGTGATGATGTCCGCACCTGCCTCCGCGAAGCCGTCGAGGAAGAGGTCGACGGGCGAGATCATCAGGTGAACGTCGAACGGCTTGGCCGTGTGCGGCCGAAGCGCTTTGACCACAGCCGGGCCGATGGTGATGTTGGGCACGAAATGCCCATCCATCACGTCGATGTGGATCCAGTCGGCGCCCGCTTCATCGATCGCGCGCACTTCCTCGCCGAGCTTCGCGAAGTCGGCGGACAGGATGGAAGGGGCAATGAGCGGATGGGCCATGGGCCCGATTAGACGTTAACCAGCACGCCGGACAAGCCGCGCCATGAAGAAGCCGTCGAGGCCGCCTTGATCCTCCAGCAGGCCGGGGAGGATCCGGATCCAGCCTTCGTCCGACGGCGCGGCGAAATTTGGGAGCTCGTCAGGATTCGGCCTATCGATCGCGACCTCGGAATGCGATGCAACCACGGCCGAGATGATCTGTTCGCCTTCCTCCGGTTCGAGCGAGCAGACAGAATAAACGAGCGCGCCGGAAGGCTTCAGCCAGTGCAACGCCCGTTCGAGAAGCTTCGATTGAAGCTCGGCGGCAGATGCGATGATGCGAGGGCGGGCGCGGTAGAGTACTTCGGGATGGCGCCGGAAAGTGCCGGTCGCCGAGCAAGGGGCATCGACCAGGATCGCGTCGAACTGCCGAGACGGCGTCCATTTGAGTGCGTCGGCGGTGATCAGCTCGGCTTCTAACTGCGTACGGTCGAGATTGGCGCGAAGTCGTTTGAGACGACTTTCCGATGCATCGACGGCCAGCACGTCATGCCCCGCGGCGGCGAGCTGCATGGTCTTTC
>JBKPJK010000148.1:0-2625 GCA_046730635.1 Pseudomonadota bacterium
GAATGGCCCTTGGCTTCATTCAAAGATCCCTCATTTCAGGACCGTGTCGCGTCTGCCAGGCAAGCCAAGCAGAAGGCCCTGGATCAACTCAAAGCAGTGCCTCCGGTTGACGAGGCTCTAATGGCAGCGCTGCGGCAAGAGCGTGACGCGCGGGAGCTCGCTCTGCAGAGGGAGCGGACTGCGAAAGCTCAGGAACGGGCGGCCGCGAAAGCCGAGAAGGCCTCCAACAAAGCGGCCGCGCTCGCGGCGGCGGAGGCTGCTGCTGCTCTAAAGGCAGCCAGACTGAAGCCTTCCAGTCCGGAAGAAATGAAGGCGGCACGGGATGCGCGGTATGCGGCCCGGAAAGCCAGGACTTCGCGCAAGTAGCGACAGGCTCCACGCGTTCGCGCGCGTGATGACGGCGGTTTCACGTCCGCTTTCGACCCATTCCTGCTCCTAGCGGCTAGGTCCAGCCCGTCCGGCGGCGTTCGTCTCTTTCAGCAGACTGCTGAGCGAGCGTACTGAATCGGTGAGGCCGAGAACTTCCTTCGCCCGCAGCTCGTCCAGCTTCTGGTGCAGCAGTTCGATCTCCAGTTCGGCCTTGACGTTCACCTGATAATCGGCGGCGGCCTGCTTGCGATCGACGTCCTGCTGGCGGTTTTGGCTCATCATGATGAACGGCGCGGCATATGCGGCCTGAAATGAGAGAGCCAGATTGAGCTTCCTGTGTGCTAAGTATTAGGCGCCGAGCATGAGTGCATCGCCCAGCGCCGCTGACGATGCTGTGTTGTCGAAGATGCACCAGACCTCGGCGCCGGTCTTCGCGGCGGTCTGAACCTCCGCGGCAATGGCGGGCAATCGCTCCGCGTAGCTGGAGCGATACTTCACGGGAGAACCGTGCAGGCGCCAGTAGGCTAGGTCGGCCGCTCCGCCGGGCTGGCCGGCGACACGGACAATAGCCGGGTCGGCTGCTACCCTTGCGACGCCGTGTTGGCGTAGATCTGCATCGGCCGTTTCGCTAAACCAAGAAGGGTGACGCGGCTCGCAGGCGATGCGGGCGCTCGTTCGACTGAGGAGGCTTGCGAAGAACTTGTCGGCCAGCGCGGCATCGAACTCGAGCTTGGGTGGAAGCTGCACGAGCAAGACCGCTAGCTTCTCGCCGAGCGTCTGCGTCTGCATAAGGAACAGATCGAGCTCGTCGTCGCAGCCGATAAGCTTCAGGTCATGCGTGATGCGCTTTGGGAGCTTCACCGAGAAACGAAAGCCGCGGGGCACGCTGTCGCGCCATCGCTCCCAGGTCGACGTGCGGTGCGGACGATGGAAGGAGCTGTTGATCTCGGCGACGGGGAACCGCGCGGCATAGCGCTGCAGCGCTGAGCCTTCGGGTGGAAAATTCGCCGCGACCTGCCGCGGAATAGTCCAACCGGCGGTGCCCACCAAGACCCGCCTCATCGGTGACTACAGCCGGATCACGCCGAGAACGAGGAGCAGGAGCAGGGTTCCGACTGCGCTCAACACCAGCGACGAGAGGCAACCAAGGCGGTTGGAAAAAAAGAACATACGCGGCTCCACTGCTCAGGCGACGCCGGTGAAAGACGCGTAGTCGACGGTTAGTTCCTCGCCCTTCGCGATGTGGCGGGTGGCGACCAGGTCGAAAGCGGGGGTAGGTTTGAGGTTGGGCTGCTCGCCTGCGCGCGGCTCATTGACGTACCAGCCCACCGTTAGCAGGCTGAAGTTGGAGGGACAGCCGAGCTCGCCGCCGCGACGGATTGCGAAATCCTCGTAAAGCGAGCGCTCGAAGTTTGACAGCGACGGATCGTCGAGCAGCGCCAACGGCACCCAGACGATCTCGGCGTCATCGGCGGGGAAAACGTTGGTGCCGGCAGCGATAGTGCAGGCCGCGAAAACTCCGACGCCGTGGATGCCTGATACGCCGAGCCGCCCGAGCACCCCTTCGTGCGGCGGCGGTTGAGGGGGCTCGTTAGGCATGGAAGCACCCTTCATCGACCGCGGCGGCGATGTCCATGCCTCGCGCGGGCGTCCGCCGCGGCATTGCGAGGCACAAAGGTCGTCCCAGCGCCTCCAACGCTATGGCTGGAACGGAGGCTATCGTCCTTCCTCATTCTGAACCATCGCGGTCAGCGACTGCGGTCGAACTATGCGGAATTGTATAATCCGGACGTCGAGGACGAGAGTATAGTATTGATTGGCCCCATAGTTGAACGCGGGCAGCCAGAGCGAGATTGGACTACGGACGAGTTGCAACTGATCGCTTCATTCTTCCTGACCGGAGCCGAAAAGAGGCGCGAAGAGGCGATAGATTGGTTCGAGTCTCGCGGCCGCTCCGATCTTGCCGACTTTCATCGAAGAAGGCACTTCCGCATCTCTGTTGTTGCGGACACTGCTAAACTGATCCCAACCCTGTTTCCGGCTTCGAGGCAGAGTGCGTCCTCGCGCCGAGGCTGACTTCAGCGCCTGATCGAGAACTTAGGTCCGCTTTCCACCCATTGCGGACATTAGGATTCAGCCTTCACGACCCATTCATCGCGACGGCGGTAGCGAAGATCATCACCTGAGATCGCAACCGAGCGTCCTGTGACAGAGAGACCCGTCCGTGCTCTCGCTCGCAGGAGATTGATCATGGAA
>JBKPJK010000149.1:0-3456 GCA_046730635.1 Pseudomonadota bacterium
TTCTCGACGTCCCCACTGATCTCAATGAAGGGCACCGTATCGCCGGGGCGGATCATGCGCCCGAGCAAGGTTGAGCTGGACACTGCTGCATCGTCCGCGCCGCCGCAGCAGTCGTTCAGCAGCTGATCGAGATTGCGCACGGCGTGGCCGTCGACGATGACCTCAGCCGTTGTGATCTTCGCCGGTCCTATGCCTTCGTTGACCGCGGTGAATGAGGCATATCCGCTGCGGCGGTTACTTCCGTAGATTTGCACGTATGGCAGCGAGTTGGCTTCGACCAACTTCTCGTTCTGATGAACCAGCTCCTTCATCACCTGGCCGTGATGCCAGGCGATGAAGATCGAGACGAACGAGACGAACAGCGCCGCGAGAGGGATTGCGAGATCGAACCAATTGTGGCCGGTGCGCTTGTGGTGGACGTGCGGCTTCTCGATCTCGACGTCCACCGGCGGTTCGTCCACTTCAGACCCGCATCGGCATCAGTACGTAAAGCGCGTTCGACTTGTCGTTTTCCCGAAGCAATGTGGGCGCCGCCGCGTCGGCCAAGTGAACCTCGACCGTGTCGCCGTCGATCTCGCCCAGGATGTCGAGCAGGTAGCGCGCATTGAAGCCGATCTCGAGCCCGTCGGCGCCGTAGTCTGCCGCCAGCTCCTCGGTTGCGAGGCCGTTCTCTGGGCTGGTGACCGACAGCGTCACCTTGTCGCGGTCGACGGCCATCTTCACGGCGCGAGTCTTCTCGCTGGCGATGGTGGCCACGCGGTCGACGCCGGCGGAGAAGCTCTTCGGATCGAGCTTCAGGAGCTTGTCATTCGCGGTCGGAATGACCCGGTTGTAGTCGGGGAAGGTGCCGTCGATCAGCTTGCTGGTGAGGACCGCGCTGCCGAGGCCGAAGCGGACCTTGGTCGGCGACAGCGAGATTTCGACCGTGCCCTCGAGCTCCTCGAGCAGGCGGTAGAGCTCGGCCACAGCTTTGCGCGGGACGATCACGTCGGGCATGCCCTCGGCGCCTTCCGGCCGGGCCACGGTCACACGGGCGAGGCGATGGCCGTCGGTGGCGGCGGCGCGCAGCTGATCGTCGACGACGTGGAGGAAGATGCCCATCAGATAATAGCGCGTCTCTTCCGTGGAGATCGCGAAGCGCGTCTTCTCGATGATCTGGCGAAGCGTCGCGGCGGGCAGCTCGAAGCGCGTCGGAAGCTCACCCTCGGCAATGACCGGGAAGTCGTCGCGCGGGAGCGTCGAGAGGTTGAAGCGGGAGCGGCCGGCGACGACCTGCATCTTGCCTTCGGCGGCGGTGAGCTCGACCTGGCTGCCTTCCGGAAGCTTGCGGACGATGTCGAACAAAGTGTGCGCGGACACGGTCGTCGCGCCCGGCTGCGACACGGTCGCGGGCACGCTCTCGTCGACCTGGAGATCGAGATCCGTCGCCATCAGCCGCAGCGAGCCGTCCTCGCGCGCTTCGATCAGTACGTTGGACAGGATGGGAATGGTGTTGCGACGCTCCACGACCGACTGGACGTGGCCGAGGCTCTTCAGGAGGATCGCCCGCTCAATCGTCGCTTTCATCGCTGCCACACCCCAATTTTCCGCTTGGCCACGGACGTTATAGCGAGCCGTTTGCCGCACGGAAGTGGGATGATGCCGAAAGCTTCATCTTGGGGGCGAAGCCTTCGGCGAGCGCAAGATCTAGCGGCTTACTTGCCCGCTTTTTGCCCGACGGCCAGCGGAGCCGACTTCTTGGCGGGCATCAGGACCGCGTCGACATGGTGGACGACGCCGTTGGTATATTGCTCGTCGGCCTGCGTGATCGTCGCCTTGTGGCCGGATGCATCCGTCAGGACGGTCTTGCCGCCGTCCTTGCTTGCGGTCAGCGTGCCGCCGCTCATCGTCGCCAGCATGGCCTTGCCCTTGCCGGCATCGATCGCCTTGTCGATGTCGGCGATCATCACCGTGCCCGGTAGGATCAGGTTCGTAAGGGTGCCGGTCAGCTGCGGCCTATTCTTTGGATCCACGTCGAAGGTGCCAGTGGGAGCGCTGCCGAAGGCGGCATCATCCGGCACGAACACCGTGTAAGGGCCGGGTCCCGCGAGCGTCTGATCGAGCCCTGCGGCCTTTGCGACGGCCATGAACCGGCTGGTTGCAGCAAGCCCCGCGGCGATCGTTTTCGTACCGGCGGCCTTCTGAGCCTTCGGCGTCTGAGCCGCTTCCGGGCCTTTGCCGTTGCCGTTCTGCTTGTTGCACGCCGTGGTCGCGAGAAGCGCGGCCATAAGGCCAAGCGCGAGCGCGTGGTTCTTCACCTGATGTCTCCTTGTTCTGGGTGCGAAATGGTCCGGCGGGCTTTGGGTTCCCGCCGGCCATCATCGGTCCTCAGGTCAGGATCGAAGCGACGATCGCCGTGACCAGTCGAGTGACCGGGTCGACCTGGTAAATGTAGCCGTTGTTGTAACGGTACCAGGCGTTGGGCGTGTCGTAGTAGGTCGCACGGTAGGAATAAGGGACGTTGTACACGTCGTATCCGACCGGCAGCGCCTGCCCGACCGTGAAGCCCGGCGAGAGCAGCGCAGCGACCGACGTGATCATGCTCGTATGCGGCTCGTACTGATAGATCGCGCCCGGAGCGTACCAATAGTTGTAGTCGGGCGTGTCGTAGTAGAGCGACCGATACTGATAGGGGACGTTGTAGTAGGCGTAGGAGCTCGGCAGCACCTGCCCGACGCCGTAGCCGCTCGCGTAGAGCGGAATCACGTCCTCGACGAAGCCGCTGGCACAATCCACCTCGTAGACCACGCCGTTGGCGTAGCGATTACACGTACCGCCATAGTCCGGGTAAAACGAGTTGAAGCCGTAATAATCCGGCACATAGCTCGTCATGTAGGGCTGCGGCAGATACTGCCCTGGCAAATAGCCGCCGGCCAGGAGCGGGATCATCGCGGCGATCAGGTTCGACCCCCGATTGATCTGGTAGGCGTAGCCGTCGCCATAGCGATAATAATAATCGGCAGTCGTGGGATAGAGATAATCAAGCGATGCCGGGAACGGATTGAGCGACGCAAAGCTCGCCACGTTGTTCACCGGAACTCCGATGAATCGATTGACGATCGTCGGAGCAAGGACCGTCGCGCCCGCGCCGTAATAGAGCGGTGCGAACGACGTTCCGGCCAGCGCCTGGCGATATGCCACCTGCTGGTTGCGCCAGAATTCCCGGTTGTTGACCTCGAACCTGTCGCGTCCGACGAATCGCGGCTCGAACCGTTGGTCGGCAAACGCGCGCAGCTGCCGACGTTGCTGCATCCGCTCGGCGCGCATTTGCTCGCGATTGAAGCCGTTCTGCGCCTCCCGGAACTGGCGACCGTCGAAGTTCTGGCGCTCGAAGCGGTTCTGGGCTTCGCGCTGGGCCTTCATCTGCTGGCGTTCGAACCCGCGATTCTCCGCCTGCCGCTGCATGCGCATCTGCTG
>JBKPJK010000150.1:0-1828 GCA_046730635.1 Pseudomonadota bacterium
TCAGCCGGTCGCCGACGACGGCCTCGGTGCAGTCACGGTTCTTCGCGATTACCATGCCGAGAACATCATGCTGATTAGCGATCGGCGAGGCATTTCCCATTTCGGACTTCTCGATTTCCAGGATGCGCTCACCGGTCACCCGGCCTACGATCTCGCCTCGGTCCTCGAAGATGCTCGGCGGGACGTTCCACCAAATATCGAGCGGGCCATGATCGATCGCTACATGGCTGCCACGGGTCATGGTGCGAGGTTCGAAAGCGCTTACTGGGCGCTCGCTGCCCAGCGGAACACGCGCATTCTTGGTGTTTTCACGCGCCTTTGGAAGCGCGACAACAAGCCCGGATATCGCCGTTTCCAACCTCGAATGTGGGGCTTGCTCGAGCGCGATCTCGCGCAGCCGGGGTTGGCGCCGGTGCGTGACTGGTTCGATGCGAATGTGCCCGTTGCGTTTCGGCGCGAGCCCTGGAAGCAGGCCGCGTGACCAAGGCCAAGCGGGCCCTCAGCCTGAAGGCCGAGATCCCCGCACGCGTCCCGCACACGGCGATGGTCATGGCTGCAGGGCTCGGCAAGCGTATGCGACCCCTGACTGCGACCAAGCCGAAGCCGCTGATCGAAGTCGGCGGCAAGCCATTGCTCGACCACGTGCTGGAGCGACTGCGTTCGGCGGGCGTCAAGAAGGTCATCGTCAACGTCCATTATCTCGCGGACGCGGTCGAGGCCCATCTCGCGACCCGCGACCACGGGCTCGAAGTCGTGATATCCGACGAGCGAGGCATGCTCATGGAGACTGGGGGCGGCCTCGTTCAGGCCGAGCCGCTGATCGACAGCGATCCTTTTCTTTCGGTCAACAGCGATAATCTCTGGATCGATGGACCGGCCGATACGCTGAAGTTGCTCGCGTCCCATTGGGACGACGCGAAAATGGATGCGCTGCTTCTGCTTGTCCCACTTGCCCGCGCCGAAAACCACGGAGGGATGGGCGATTTCCACATGGACCGATCCGGCCGGCTGAGGCGCCGCGATCGCAGCCATGTCGCACCCTTCGTGTTCACCGGCGTGCAAATGGTCTCGAAAAGGTTGCTGCGGGACGCTCCGGAAGGGCCGTTCTCCACGAATGTCCTTTGGGATCGGGCAATTGAAGAGGGGCGCTGCTTCGGTGCGGTGCATCAAGGCCTGTGGTTCGACGTCGGGACGCCGAAATCGATACCGATGACGGAAGCAGCACTCGAAAATGCCTGACGCGGCTGCCGTGCGACCGGCAGTCTTCACGATTCCAGCCCACCGCTCGTTCGCCGATGCGCTCGCCGTCGGCTTGATTCAACGTTTCGGGAGGGATCCCCTTCGGCTTGCCAGCGGGAGGATCCTCCTACCCAACAATCGTGCCGTTCGGACGATGACGGAAGCCTTCGTTCGTGCAAGCGGGGGCGGTCTGCTGCTGCCGCGCCTGATCCCGATTGGTGATCCGGAACTGGATGAGCGCATCGGCGGTGCGCTCGACCCGATCGACGGCGATCCGATACAACCCGCGATCGAGCCCCTCGAACGATTGTTGCTCTTGGCCGGAGTGGTTCGAAGCGAAGACATGACCAGCGCCGAGGCACTGCGCCTGGCACAGGAACTCGGTCGGACCCTGGACGCCCTTCTGGTCGAGCAGGTGGATCCGCGGCGTCTTTCCGACGCGGCAATGGATGCCGGCGAGCTTGCGCGCCACTGGCAAGTTTCGTTGGAACAGTTGCGCGCGATTATCGAGATCTGGCCTCGAAAGTTGGCCGAACGCCAGCAAATCGATCTGTCCGCGCGACGCAACTTACTGTTGGATCGGATCAGC
>JBKPJK010000151.1:0-14430 GCA_046730635.1 Pseudomonadota bacterium
ACCAGGAAGGGCGCTTTTCGGCCGTTGGTCTGAAGTACGAACGGCAGATCGTTCGTTGGGCAGGATCTCGCATGGGTCCCGCCCAAGCTCACACGAATCCGTTTTACGTCCTTCGGGTAAGTGTCTGATTTCGTTGCGGGCGATTCGGACGATTTTACTGCGATCATCGCGCATTTCTGCGAATGCTCGGAGCTTGGAAGGCTTCTGCTCTACCATTGAGCTACACCCGCTCGCCAAGCGCTTCGACCCAGATGCCCACGAGGTCGCCGAGCGTCAACCCGCCTGTGGTCCTTGACCGGGTGCAACCCGCTGCCTTACTTTGCGATTCGCATGACGAACCTGGTCGCCATCGCCGCTTCCTCGACCGCCCGCCTCTGGTGGCGTCCGTCGACCTATGCGGCGCGATGGCGCGACTGATCGCCTAACAACCGATCATCGAATGCCCGCCCGCCAACGGCGGGCTTTTTTGTTTCCAGGTGACTTCCATGAGCCAAGTTCTGACCTTCCCTTTCCACACGGCGGCCGCTCCGGCGACCTTCGACCCAGCCTCCGAGCTCGCGATTGCGGGCCTGCTCGAAGGCGAGGATCTCGATCGCGCCGGCGCGCGCAGCCTGTTCGCCCGCATCGTGGAGGGCAGCCTCAGCGAGCCGTTGATGGCTGCCGCGTTCGTCGCGCTGCGCGTGAAGGGCGAAACCGCCGAGGAGCTGATCGGCGCCGCGCAGGCGCTGCGCGCCGCCGCCCGTCCTTTTCCCGCACCGGCGGGGATGTTCGCCGACAGCTGCGGCACCGGCGGCGACTTCTCTGGGTCGATCAATGTATCGACAGCAGCCGGCATCGTCACCGCAGCATGCGGGCTGCCGGTGGTGAAGCACGGCAATCGGTCCTTCACGTCGAAGTGCGGTTCGGCCGACGTCCTCGAAGCGCTCGGCGCGCGGCTCGACCTAGACCCGCTCGAATCGCGCGACATCCTGGACCAGACCGGATTCTGCTTTCTGCTCGCTCCCAAATATCACCCAGGCATCGCCTACGCCGGGCCCGTGCGGCGTGCCCTGAAGGTCCGAACGATCATGAATCTGCTGGGCCCATGCCTGAACCCGGCTCGGCCGAAGGTGCAGCTGCTCGGCGTCGCCGATCCAAAGATGCTCCGACCGATCGCGGAGACCCTGGATGCACTGGGCGTCGAGCGAGCCCTGGTCGTGCATGGTTCGGGTCTGGACGAAGTGGCGTTGCACGGCTTCACCCGGGCGATCTCGCTGGCCGGCGGTCGATTGGAGGAGCTGGAGATCACCCCGGAGCAGGCGGGCCTCGACCGCATGCCGGTGGAGTCCATCGCCGGCGGTTCCCCGATTGAGAACGCGCATCGCCTTCGCGACATTGTCTCGGGCGTCGGCAGCCGAGCCGAGATTGCAATCGTCGCGTTGAACGCCGGCGCACTGCTGATGACGGCCGCAAAGGTCTCATGCCTGCGGGACGGCGTGGGATTCGCGATGGAGGCGATGCGTTCGCGGCGAGCGCGCGCCACGCTCGACGCATTCGTGGAGGCGAGCCGTGGCTGAGCTGGCTGGAGTCCTCGGCAAGATCGCGGAGTCGAAGCGAGACGAATTGCGATCGCGCCTTGATGGGGTATCGATCGATGCGTTGCGCCAGAGCGCGTCTTCCACTTCACGGAGCCTCACGTCCGCGCTGGCGCAACCCGGTGCGAGATTCATCCTTGAAATCAAGAAAGCCTCGCCGTCCGCGGGCGCAATCAATCCTCGCGCCGACGCCGCAGCGATCGCGCTAGGCTATGGCGGCGTTGCCGACGCGCTCAGCGTCCTCACCGATCGCCCTTTCTTCGGCGGATCGCTCGACGACCTCGCCGCAGCTCGACGCGAATTCGACGGGCCGATTCTCGCCAAGGATTTCTTCATAGATCCCCGCCAGGTGGTCGAGGCGCGGCTCGCAGGCGCCGATGCGATCCTTGTCATGCTGTCCCTGCTCGACGACGAGGCCGCACGGATCATCATTTCGGAAGCGCGCCGCCTCGACATGGATGCGCTCGTCGAGGTTCACGACGAACAGGAAATGCGCCGCGCGCTGGCGCTCGGCGCGCCCCTCATCGGAATCAACAACCGGGATCTTCGCGACCTGACGGTCGACCTTTCGACGACGAAGCGTCTCGCAAAGCTGGCGCCCGACCGGGTCTTGATCTCGGAGTCTGGGATCGTCGGCAGGAGGGACATCGAGCAACTGTCGGGTCATGTCGATGCATTCCTCGTGGGCTCGTCCCTGATGGGATCCGGCGACCCTGCCCAAGCCGCGCGCGAGCTGGTCTTCGGGCTCACCAAAACGTGCGGTCTCAATAGCGGTGCGGATGTGCGCGCCGCCCGGCCAGCGGCCTTCGCCGGCTTCGTGTTCGTGCCAGGCAGCCCCCGCCATGTCACGGCCGAAGCCGCAGCGCCGCTGGCCGGAACCGCCCGTCGCTTTGGCATCCTCCCAGTCGGCGTGTTTCGTGACGCGCCGCTTCGGATCGTCACCGACATTGCGGCGCTTTTGAATCTTCACGCGGTCCAACTGCACGGCCACGAGGACGTCGAATATGTCGCGGCCCTTCGCCGCGAGCTTCGCGGTTCGTGCGAGGTCTGGACCGCCGTCAGCGTCGGAAGGCAGTTGCTGACGGCCAGGGGCGGGGACCGGATCGTCTTCGACAATGCCGAGGGCGGCAGCGGAGCCTCGTTCGACTGGCGCTTGATCGAGCGCCATCCGGAGCTTCGCCGGGCGATCGTCGCCGGTGGCATCGGGCCTCACAATGCGCGCGCAGCGCGGCAGGTAGGGGCTTACGCGATCGATGTCGGGTCGGCGCTTGATGATGCACCCGGGCGCAAATCTCCGTCCAAGACCGCTGCCCTGTTCGAGAGCCTGCGGCCCACGTGCCGGCAGAGGCTCAGCGCATGCGCCTGAGCGGACGCTTCGGCCGCTTCGGCGGCGCCTATGTTCCCGAGATCCTGGTTCCCGCCCTGGAGCAGCTGGAAGCGGCGTTTCTCGATGCGCAGGACGATCCGGCATTTGCATCCGAGCTGGACGGGCTGCTCGCTAATTATGCAGGCCGGCCGACCCCGCTGACCCAATGCCGGAACCTGCCGAGCAATATCTTCCTGAAGCGCGAAGACCTGCTTCACGGCGGTGCGCACAAGACCAATCAGGTGCTGGGTCAGGGCCTGCTGGCCAAGCGGATGGGAAAGACGCGGCTGATCGCCGAAACCGGAGCGGGGCAGCACGGTGTCGCGACCGCCATCGTCGGCGCGTTGCTGGACTTTGAGACGGTCATCTACATGGGCGCCGAAGACGTCGAGCGGCAGAAGCTCAACGTCTTCCGTATGGAGTTGATGGGAGCGCGCCTCGTCCCGGTCGAAAGCGGCGGCCGGACGCTCAAGGACGCCATCAACGAGGCGCTGCGCGACTGGTCGGCGAGCTTCGAGGATACGCATTACCTGCTCGGTACGGCGGCCGGCCCGCATCCCTTCCCGACAATGGTTCGCGAGTTCCAGCGGATTATCGGGAAAGAGGCGAGATCGCAGATGATCGATCAGGTCGGACGGCTCCCCGACGCCGTCGTCGCCTGCGTCGGGGGCGGCTCGAACGCCATCGGGCTGTTCGCCGACTTCATCGGCGAGGACGTTCGCCTGATCGGCGTGGAGGCGGCGGGCAAAGGCCTCGACGGCGAAGAGCATGGCGCGACCTTGCTCCGCGGAACTCGGGGAATCCTGCACGGCGCGGAGACCTACGTCCTTCAGGACGGCGACGGTCAGATCGCGGACACCTGGTCGGTCTCGGCAGGGCTGGATTATCCGGCAGTCGGACCGGAGCATGCGCATCTCAAGGACAGTGGCCGCGCGGACTATGTGGGAGTCACGGATGCCCAAGCGCTCGACGCCTTCAAAGCACTGGCGGAGTCTGAAGGCATCCTCTGCGCCTTCGAATCCGCGCACGCGCTCGCCCACGCGCTGAAGCTCGCGGAGCGGGAGCCGGACAGCGCGATCCTCGTCGGCCTGTCGGGGCGCGGCGACAAGGACGTCGCGCAGGCGCAGGCGCTTCTCGCATGAGCCGCTATGCCGCGATGTTCGATCGGCTCGGACGGGAAGGGGCGTTCGGGGCGTTCCTGATGCTCGGCGATCCGGACCTGGAAACGAGCGCCCGCCTGCTCGATGCCGTCATCGAGGGCGGTGCGGATATGGTCGAGGTCGGTATTCCGTTTTCCGATCCCGTCGCCGACGGCCCCGTCATCCAAGCCGCCGCGCAGCGTGCTTTGAAGGCGGGGGTCCGAGTCGGGGACTGTCTTGACCTCATCGAATCGTTGCGTGCACGCAACAGTAGTGTGCCGATCGGCATTCTGACCTACGCCAATATCGTCGCAGCGCGCCCCGGATTCATGAGCGACGCGGCCGAAGCTGGAGCAGACAGTCTGCTGATCGCCGACGTCCCTGCATTCGAAGCCGAGCCGTTCGCCCGCGAGATGCAGCAGGCCGGCATCGAGCCGGTCCTCATCGCGGCGGCGAATACGCCCGACGAAACCTTGAGAAGCATCGCAAGCCTCTCAAAAGCCTACACTTATTGCGTCAGCCGGGTCGGTATAACGGGCACTCACGCCGGCGGCCAGTTCGATGCTCAGCTGATCGACCGACTGAAGGATGCGGGCGCAGCACCGCCGGTCTTCGGCTTCGGAATCTCCAAACCGGAACATGTCGGGGCGGCACTTGCGACGGGCGCGAAAGGCGTCATTTGCGGTTCGGCAATTGTTGATCTCGTTTCGAGACGGGAGGACGTCCGCGGCTTTGTGCAGTCCCTGAAAGCAGTTACACGGAACGACTCGGTGGCGGAATGAATTGAGTCCCGCCGACGAAGGAGGCTTGCGAATGGCTGCGCGTGCGATTTGGCGAGGACAGATCCGGTTGGCGCTGGTGTCGATACCGGTCGAGCTGTTCCCGGCCACGAAGAGTGGCGCCCAGATCCAGTTCCACCAGGTGCATGAGCCCTCCGGCAAGCGCATCAAATATGAGAAGGTCGTGCCCGGCATCGGGCCCGTCGATCGCGACGAGATCGTCAAGGGGTACGAAGTCTCGAAGGGCCATTACATCCTCCTCGACCCGGAAGAGATCGACAGCGTCAAGCTGGAGAGCCGCAAGACCCTCGAACTCGTCCAGTTCGTCGACGAGGACGACATCGACGCGACCTATTTCGACAAGCCCTATTACGTCGTGCCGGCCGATGACCTCGCGGAGGAGGCGTATGTCGTCCTCCGGGATGCTCTGAAGGCCGCCAAGAAGGTCGGCGTCGGACAGCTCGCCATGCGGGGCCAGGAATATGTCGTCGCGCTGAAGCCGTGCGGACGCGGCCTGCTGCTCGAGACGCTCCGCTATGCTGACGAAATCCACAAGAGTTCCGGCTTCTTCCGCGACATCGGCGACACCAAGCCCGACCCCGACCTCCTCGACATGGCTTCGATGCTGATCGAGCGGAAGGCGGGGGAGTTCGATCCCAATGAATTCCATAACCGCTACGTCGACGCCCTCCATCGTCTGATCGAGGAGAAGCAAAAGGCGAAGGGCGAGAAGGTGATCGAAGATCCGGACGCGGATGCTCCGCCGCCCAAGGGTTCCAACGTCATCGACCTGATGGCCGCGCTCAAGAAGAGCCTCGGCGACGACAAGAAGGGCAAGGCGGACGCCAAGCCCAAGAAGGCCGCGGCGAAAAAGGCGTCGGCCAAGAAGGAACCTGCAAAGGCACCTGCACGTAAAAGAGCCTAGTCATGGCCAAGCGCGTTCCGCTCGACATCGAGACTTACAACCGGAAGCGCGATTTCTCGAAGACGCAGGAGCCGAAGGGCCGCAAGCTCAAGGGGAAGGGCGACAGCTTCGTCGTGCAGAAGCACGACGCCTCGCGCCTCCACTGGGACTTCCGACTCGAGCTGGACGGCGTGCTGAAGAGCTGGGCCGTGCCGAAAGGTCCGAGCCTCGATCCAGGCGAGAACCGCCTCGCGATGCGCACCGAGGATCATCCGCTCGATTACGGCGACTTCGAAGGGACCATTCCAAAGGGCGAATATGGCGGCGGCACGGTCATGTTGTGGGACCAGGGCCGGTGGATCCCGGATCCGCGCAAGGACCCCAGCAAGACGATCGAGGAAGGACATCTCCACTTCACGCTCGAAGGCGACCGCATGAAGGGCGAGTGGGTGATGTTCCGGCTGAAGCCCAAGCCTGGCGAAAAGGCCGAACCGTGGATGCTGAAGAAGGTCACGGACGATTATGCCGACCCGGATGACGGCGATGCTCTCGTCGACAATTGCGTGACCAGCGTGACGACTGGCCGGACCATGGCCGAGATCGCTGCCGGCGAGGACGTGTGGCGCTCCAATCGCGGCGGGCAGAAAGGCGGTCGGGGCAAGCGCCAGGCCTCCAAGGCGCCACCGGCTTTCCAGGAGCCGCAGCTAGCCACGCTCGTCGACGAAGTGCCGCCGGGCAACACGTGGATCCACGAATATAAATATGACGGCTACCGACTCCTACTCGCAGTCGGGGAAGGCGTTGCGACGGCTTGGACCCGCAACGGGAAGGATTGGAGCGACAAGTTCAAGGCGCTGGTGAAGGCGGCAGCGAGATTGCCCGCCGGTTGCCTGATCGACGGCGAGGCGGTCGCGATCGACGATGACGGCAAACCCAGCTTTCAGCTGCTCCAGGCGACGCTGAAGGAGCAGAAAGGTGCCAATCTCGTTTTCTACGCCTTCGATCTACTGATCGACCGCGGCGAGGATATTCGGAAGCTTCCCAACATCGAACGCAAGGAGCGGCTTGCCGCGCTGCTCAACGGCGTGAATCCGCCGATCTTGTACGGCGATCACGTCATTGGGCGAGGCGACGAGCTGTTTCGCGAAGTGTGCAAGGCCGGCGGCGAAGGCATCGTCTCGAAGCTCGCCAGCGCACCTTACAAGGGCACCCGAGCGCGCAGCTGGCTCAAGGTCAAATGCATCCAGCGCCAGGAATTCGTGATCGTCGGCTGGACCGAGAGCGACAAGCGCATCGGGTTCCGCTCGCTGCTCCTCGCGGCGAAGGAGAAGGGCAAGCTGACCTACGTCGGCAAGGTCGGCACCGGCTTCAACGCCAAGCTCATGGCCGAGTTGATGGAGAAGATGGAGCCCCTCGCGGTCGACAAGGCGCCGGTCGAGGTTCCGCGTGCCGACCGCAAGGGCGCGCACTGGATCGAGCCGAAGCTGGTCGCGGAGATCAATTTTGCCGAATTTACGGACGACGGGATCCTTCGCCACCCGAGCTTCATTGCTCTGCGCGAGGACAAGCCAGCGAAAGACGTGGTGAAGGAAGTGCCACAGCATCTCGAGACCAAAGGGGCCAAGGCGAAAGCGCCGAAGAGCAAGAAGGCCGGTGGCGCGGCCGCGGAGGATTTCGGCATCGAGATCAGCAGCCCGGAGCGCGTGATCTTCCCCGAGCTCGGCCTCACCAAGAAAGATCTCGCCGATTATTACGCCGCGATCGAACCCCTGATCATGATCGACGCTGCCAAACGACCGATGACCCTGATCCGTTGTCCCGGCGGCCGCACCGGCGAATGCTTCTTCCAGAAGCACGACAAGGGGACCTTCGGACCGCACGTGAAGCATATCCCGATCGAGGAGAGCGACGGGGCGATCGAGGACTATCTCTATTTCGACGACATCCGCGGCCTGCTTGCCAGCGTGCAGATGGGAACGATCGAATTCCACGGGTGGGGAAGCAAGGTCGAGAAGGTCGAATATCCCGACCGATTGGTGTTCGATCTCGATCCCGACGTCGGTCTCGATTTCAACAAGGTCAAGGACGCCGCAGTGCGCCTGAAAGCGCTGCTGGAGGACCTCGGACTGAAGAGCTTCCCCTTGCTCTCCGGTGGCAAGGGCGTCCACGTGGTCGTTCCGCTCGACCAGTCCAAGGACTGGCCGACCGTGAAGAGCTTCGCCGAGCGCTTCAGCCGCGCCATTTCCGAGGCCGAGCCGCAGACCTTCACCGCCAACATCCGCAAGGTCCAGCGCAAGGGCCGCATCTTTCTCGACTGGCTTCGCAACCAGCGCGGGGCGACGGCGGTCATGCCTTATTCCGCTCGCTCCCGCGAAGGCGCGCCCGTCGCTGCACCGGTCGCGTGGGAAGAGCTCGATAAGTATAACGGCGGCAATCACTTCAGCATTCGTGACGCCGACCAGCTCCTGAAGCGCGCAAGCTCCAAGATGCTCAGCGGCTGGGGCAAGGCGAAGCAGGCGCTTCCGGACGCCTAATAAGCGCGGGCACGTTCAGGGGCCGAAGGGCAGATTGCGTTCCAGCCCGTCGCGTCTTAGCCGATACGGCATGCGCAACTTCGTCCTTCCCGCCTCGCTGCTTCTCCTGACCGCCGCGTCTCCCTCTGAACTGGGCCGATGGCGGAGCGAAGCCTCGCGAGTGACGATCACTCGCGACGATTGGGGCATCGCGCACGTCCATGGAAAGACGGATGCCGACGCGGTGTTCGGCATGATCTACGCACAAGCCGAGGACGACTTCCCAAGGATTGAGGCGAACTATCTGACCAACCTCGGCCGCACTGCCGAGGCCGACGGTGAGAAGGCGATCTGGCAGGATTTGCGCGCACGCTTCTACGTCAGCGAAAGCGAGCTCAAAGCGGACTATGCGCGCAGTCCAGAATCGATGCGCAGGCTGATGGACGCGTGGGCGGACGGGCTAAACTACTTCCTTGCGACGCACCCCAATGTGCACCCGCGCGTCCTCACACGGTTCGAGCCGTGGATGGCATTGAGCTTTACCGAAGGCAGTATCGGCGGCGATATCGAGCGCGTGGACCTGGACGAGCTTGCGGCTTTCTACGGAAAGAAAGCGCGTCTCACGTCTGCCGAGCCCGACACCGAGCCGCGCGGGTCCAACGGAATCGCGATCGCGCCGAAGCTGACCACCGATGGGGGAGCGCTCCTGCTCATCAATCCCCACACGAGCTTCTATTTCCGCTCCGAGCTGCAGATGTCGAGCGACGAGGGTCTCGACGTCTATGGCGCAGCGACCTGGGGTCAATTCTTCCTCTACCAGGGTTTCAACCGGCATGCCGGCTGGATGCACACGTCGAGCGGCGTCGATAACGTCGATGAGTTCGCCTATCGCATCGAGCGCCGGGGCAAGGGCTATTGCTACTGGTACGGTACGACGTGCCGACCCCTCGGCGCGAGGCCGATCGCCATCCGTTATCGGACGGCGAACGGACAGACCGCGACGCGCAGCTTCACCGCGTGGATGACCCATCGCGGACCGATCGTTCGATCCGAAGGCAAGCGCTGGATTGCGTTCGCGATGATGAACAAGCCGGTCGAGGCGCTTCAGCAGAGCTACCTGCGCACGCGCGCAACCGATCTTCAGTCCTTCATGAGGGTTTCCGAGCTGAAAGCGAACAGCTCCAACAACACCGTATTCGCCGACGACAAGGGAGAGATTGCTGTTCTCGCTCCGCAGTTCATGCCGCGCCGTGACAATCGCTTCGATTACACCAAGCCCGTCGACGGCAGCGATCCGCGCACCGACTGGAAGGGCCTGCACGCGGTCTCCGAACTGCCCAATACTATCAATCCGCCGACCGGCTGGGTCTTCAACAGCAACGACTGGCTGTATTCGGCTGGTGGCGCCTATTCGCCCAAGCCAGGCAACTATCCCGCCTACCTCGACATGGCAGGCGAGAGCTATCGGACGATCCACGCGACACGGCTGTTGGCGCAGCCTGGCCAATGGAACATCGATCGGCTGCAAAGCGCCGCCTACGACAACGCCCAGCCTTCCTTCGAAGTGCTCGTGCCGATGCTTGTCTCGGCATGGCAGGCGTTGCCCACCAGCGATCCCCGTCGCGCGCGCCTGGCGCAGCCGATCGCTGCGCTTGCGAGCTGGGACAAGCGCTGGGCCATCTCGTCGGTGCCCAACACCCTCGCGCAGTTCTGGGGCGAAGAGCTCGCCAAGCTGGTGGGCTCGCGCCAGTGGAACGACCACGCGAACATGTTCCGTCACATGGAAGGGCTGAGCGCCGCCGAAAAGCTCGATACGTTCGCGCGCGGCCTCGATCGGTTGGAGCGCGACTTCGGAGTGTGGCGCGTGCCATGGGGCGAAGTGAACCGCTTCCAGCGCATAGACCCTGCGATCGATTCCCGGTTCGACGACAAGGCGCCGAGCATTCCCGTCGGCTTCACCTCCAACAAATGGGGTTCGCTCGCTTCGTTCGGAGCTTCACAGAAGCCGGGCACCAAACGCTGGTACGGAACCAACGGCAACAGCTTCGTCGCCGTCGTCGAGTTCGGCCGACGGGTCCGAGCGCGCGCCGTGACCGCCGGCGGCGAAAGCGGCCATCCCGATTCGCGCCACTTCAACGACGAGGCGCAGCGCTACGCATCGGGCGACCTGCGCGACGTCTATTTCTATCCCGATCAGCTCAAGGGCCACACCGAGCGAACCTACCGCCCGGGCGAGTGATCATTCGCAAAGATCGAGGATCCGGTTCACCGGCCGCTTGACCGCGAGGATCACCACTGCACCGACGAGGGCGATTGCAGCATCCATGGTCCAGAAGGCGGCGTTGCTCATCTCATCGTAGAAGCTGCCGACCCACCCCATGATCGTCGAGGCGAAGAAGAGCGCCAGGAACGACCCGCCCATCAGCGTCGAGTTCACCTTGGCAGGCGCTGCTTTCGACACGAGTGAGAGGGTGATCGGCCAGTACCACATGAAGCCCAGGCCCATCCCGAACCAACCGACAAGCGGCCAGAAGACCGACACCTGGCCGTTGGAAGTCGTTACGCTGCCGACGGCCAGTATCAGTCCGGAGAGGCCGGTGATCGCCGCGCCAATCGCGATCTTGGTCATGGCGTCAGGTTCGCTATTCCGGCGGGCCTGCCACGCCCACAGCGCGATCAGGAACGGCGCGACGATCACGCTCGCGAAGCTGTCGACCGAGTTGAACCAGCTGGCGGGGACGTTGCCGAACGGCGAGGCGAGATCGACATGCTGGTCGACCCACAGGACGCCGACGTTCCAGATCATCGTGTAAGTGACATTCACGGGGATCAGCAGCGCGATCACGCCAGCCAGGCACCAGGTTCGGATTTTCTCGTCGCGGCTGAGCGGCGGGAGAGCGGCCTTCTTCGCGCGCGCCGTTCGCTGATCGGGGAGGTAGCGGGACCCGATGAGATAGACGATGACTGCGAGGATCATCAGGCCTGCGGCAAGTGCAAAGCCCGCATGCCATCCATAGATCAGTCCGACCGCGCCGGTCCCGAGCGGCCCCGCGACCGCGCCGACGTTGATGGCCGTCGAGAAGATCGTGAACCCGCGCTCCCGCAGCGATTCCACCTTTTCAGGATAAAGGGTTCCGACCTGCGCCGAGATATTGCCTTTGAGGAAACCCGACCCGACGATCAGAAGTACGAGCGCGATCAGGAACGTCGCGTCGAGCGACATAGCGAGGTGTCCCGCCGCCATCAGCAAGGCGCCGAGAATGACCGTGCGCTTGATGCCGAGCCACCGGTCGGCGACCCAGCCGCCGATCAGCGGAGTGAAATAGACGAGGCCGCCGTACCACCCGTAAATGAGTGATGCGAAAGCCTGGTCCGACATCGGTCCGCGGAACTCGAAGACGTGGCGCAAAGCCGCCAGTCCGATCACATGCTCGGCATGGCCCGGCAGCAGCAGCTGCTTGACCATGTACAGCACGAGCAGCGCCGTCATTCCGTAATAGGAAAATCGCTCCGCGAGTTCGGTTGCGGCGAGGACGTACAGGCCTGCAGGATGCTTGCCTAGGCCGCCCGCTCGACTTGCCACCCCTGTTTCCGAACTCTGATCAGGAGGCTGCGAATTTGTCCGTTGCCCGGATCAGCCCGTCGAGGACTCCCGGCTCGCTGAACAGGTGGCCGCCGTCCGCGATGATGTTGAGTTCGACCTCGGGCCAGGCCTGCTTGAGCTTCCACGCCGCGATCGGCGGAGTGCAGGTGTCGTGGCGGCCCTGTACGATCACGCCAGGAATGCCCTTGAGCCTGGTCGCGTCGCGCAGCAGCTGGCCTTCCTCGAGCCAGCCGTGCGCCGCCATATAGTGGTTCTCGATTCGCGCCACGGCAACCGCGACGTCGGGGCTGGTGAAATGCTCGATGGTCGACGGGCTCGGGAGGAGGGTGACGATATCGCCTTCCCACTTGCTCCACGCCTTCGCCGCCTCGAGCTGCTCGTCCTTGTCGTCGCTCGTCAGGCGCTTGCGATAGGCCTCGACGAGGTCGTGACGTTCGTTCTCCGGAATAGGCGCGAGGAACTCGTCGAACTTGTCAGGATAGACCTGCGACGCACCGCCCGGAGCATACATCCAGTCGATCTCATATTGGTCGAACAGGAAGATGCCGCGAAGCACCAGCTCCGTGACCCGCTCCGGATATTTCTGCGCGTAGGCGAGGGCGAGCGTCGAGCCCCAGCTGCCGCCGAAAACCTGCCACTTCTCGACCTTCGCGACCTGGGTCCGCAGTTTCTCGATGTCGTCGACCAGGTGCCAGGTCGTGTTCGCGTCGAGGCTCGCGTAAGGCGTCGACTTCCCGCAGCCGCGCTGGTCGAAGACCAGGATCTTGTACTTGTCCGGGTCGAACTGGCGGCGATGGTCGGGGCTCGATCCGCCGCCGGGGCCGCCGTGCAGGAACACGACGGGCTTCCCGTTCGGGTTGCCGCACAACTCCCAATGAAGCGTGTGGCCATCGCCGACGTCGAGCATCCCCGTCTCATACGGCTCGATTTCCGGATAGAGGGTCCGGCGGCTTTGGGTCTGCATGTCCATTAGAAGCTGAACTCCTCATAGATGTGGGACACGTCGCCGTTCCACGGACCTTCAAAGCGTGCCAGCAGGCGATCGGCTGGCGTCATGCCCGTTGCGACGACGTCGCGCAACGGATCGAGGAATCCGCCCTCATTGTCGCCGGCGCTGTTGAGCATCTTCCGGCGAGTCAGGCCATCTGCGGAAATGTCGAGCACTCGGCCTGCAAATTCGCGCATGCTCTCCCCGTCCGGCGTTAGCGCTTCGAGCGCGAGGCGAGGTACGTCGTGACGCAGCTTCGCGCGCTCCTCGATGCTCCAATGCTTCACCAAGTCCCATGCCGCGTCGAGCGCCTGGTCGTCGTAGAGCAGTCCAACCCACAGCGCCGGAAGCCCGCAGATCCGGCTCCACCGCCCGCCGTCGGCGCCGCGCATTTCCAGGAAGCTCTTGAGTCGCACCTCGGGGAAGGCGGTCGAAAGATGATCGGTCCAGTCCGTGATCCGCGGCTTCTCGCCTGGCAGTTGTGGCAGCTTGCCGTCGATGAAGTCACGGAAGCTTTCGCCAGCGACATCGATATATTTTCCGTCGCGGTAGACGAAGTACATCGGCACATCGAGCGCATAGTCGCGGTAGCGCTCGTATCCGAAACCGTCCTCGAACACGAAGGGCAGCATCCCCGTGCGGTCGGGATCCGTGTCTTCCCAGATATGGCTGCGAAAGCTCTTGTAGCCGTTGGGCTTCCCCTCGGTGAACGGCGAGTTGGCGAAAAGCGCGGTGGCGACGGGCTGAAGCGCGAGGCCGACACGGAACTTCTTCACCATGTCGGCTTCCGATGAATAATCCAGATTAACCTGAATGGTACAGGTGCGAAGCATCATGTCGAGACCGAGGCTGCCGACCTTCGGCATGTAGTTCAGCATGATCGCGTACCGGCCCTTGGGCATGATCGGGAGCTCGGCCCGCGTCTTGTCGGGCCACATGCCGACGCCAAGAAAGCCAAGGCCGAGCCGCTCGCCGACGGCTTTGCATTGGTCGAGGTGACGCGCGGCCTCGGCGCAGGTCTGATGCAAGTTCTGGAGCGCGGCCCCACTGAGCTCGAACTGGCCGGCCGGCTCGAGGCTGATGTTCCCATCCGGGCCGCTCAGCGCGATGACGTTGCCGTTCTCGATGACGGGCTTCCAGCCATATTCCGTCAAGCCGCTGAGGAGGTCGCGGATCCCGCCGGGTTCGTCATAGCTTGGTGCGCGATGGTCGGCGATCCGATAGACGAACTTCTCATGCTCTGTGCCGATGCGCCATCGGTCCCGTGGCTTTTCGCCGCCCGAGAATACCGAAATGAGATCGTCCTGGCTTTCTACAGGCCGGGAATAGCTGTCGTCCGTGCGCGTTGTCATGCGCGGCGGCGTTAGCGCCAGTCCCCGGCGAGCGCCATATAGGTCGAAAGCGCTGCGAGGGCCGCCGTCTCGGCGCGGAGGATTCGCGGGCCGAGCGAGATCGGCACCGCATTCTCGGCCGCGCGGATCGAAGCCCGTTCCTCGTCGGTAAACCCGCCTTCGGGGCCTGTGAGGATCATGGCCGGGCCAGGCTCGAACGCACTGGCCGTCG